>NZ_JBFOCW010000070.1:0-128195 GCF_040908005.1 Aeromonas sp. s1(2024)
GCGGCTCAATGAATTGCTGAATTAACTGCTGCAACTAAAAAGTTGCTTTGGTCACTTCATCAGACATTGAAAATCAAAAATTGTTTTTGATGCTCGATGCTGTGAGTGCCCACACAGATTGCTTGATTCAAATTGTTAAAGAGCAACGCAGCTTTTGACTGCTGCGGGAGTGGCATTCTACTCAACCGCCTTCTCGAGTCAAGCCTTATTTTTACAGGCTTTTCGAGGCTATCGACTCAGGCTTTCTGCGTTGCCGCTTGCCCTGTCGATGGAGGCGAATTATAGGGAGCGAATTCGTTCTGGCAAGGAGATAATTGCAAAAAGATGGCTTTCATCGTTCAACCGCTCACAAAGCCACCGCAGTGATGTATTAATGCACGAAAAGGATCTGCAGATTGATATTTCGGATGCTGTATTGAGGCTTGCAGGTTGGCAGATCAAGCTTGTGTCGATTTGGCTTTCCCCTGCTGCACAACCATGATGATCGGCTTTCCGCCTTCGGGTAACATAGCGCCCCTTTGCGATTCTCACACTCTTGGGCTTTGGAGAGTTTAATGCCTTTTGCACTTGGCCAGCGTTGGATTAGTGATACAGAGACGGATCTGGGTTTGGGGACTGTCGTTGCTGTTGAAGGACGCATGGTTACCCTGTTGTTTCCGGCTACCGGTGAAAACCGCATGTATGCCAAAGAAGAGGCGCCGGTGACCCGGGTCAGCTTCAATGTGGGCGATCAGATAGCCAGTCACGAAGACTGGACCATGACGGTCGAAGAAGTGCAGGAGAAAGACGGCCTGCTTATATATGTGGGTGTGCGCACCGACAATGATGAGCCCGTTGCCCTCAAGGAAGTGTTTCTCAACAACTTCATCAAGTTCAACAAGCCGCAGGATCGCCTGTTCGCCGGCCAGATTGACCGGATGTCCCGCTTTACCCTGCGCTACGAAGCGCTGGTCAACCAGCACCAGCGTCGCCGCAACCCGACTCGCGGCCTGGCTGGCGGGAAAGTCAGTCTGATCCCGCACCAGCTCTACATCGCCCATGAAGTGGGTCACCGCTACGCCCCGCGCGTATTGCTGGCAGACGAGGTGGGTCTGGGCAAGACCATCGAAGCAGGCATGATCATTCACCAGCAGTTGCTCTCCGGCCGCGCCCATCGGGTGCTGATCCTGCTGCCCGAAACGCTCCAGCACCAGTGGCTGGTCGAGATGCTGCGCCGTTTCAACCTGCACTTCTCCCTGTTTGACGAGGAGCGCTGCATCGAGGCGTTCGCCGATGCGGAGAACCCCTTCGAGACCGAACAGCTGGTGATCTGCAGCCTCGACTTCCTGCGCAAGAAGCGTCGTCGCTTTGAACAAGTGCTGGAAGCCGAGTGGGATCTGCTGGTTGTCGACGAAGCGCACCATCTGGAGTGGAGTGAGGAGGCCCCCAGCCGCGCCTACGAAATGGTGGAAGCGCTGGCCGAACAAGTACCGGGCGTGCTGCTGCTGACCGCGACCCCTGATCAGCTGGGCCACCAGAGTCACTTTGCTCGTCTGCGCCTGCTCGACCCGGAGCGTTTCTACGACTACGACGCCTTCCTCGCCGAGGAGCAGGCCTACGGTCAGGTCGCCGGCGCAGCCCAGGAGCTGCTGGATGGCGAGACCCTGAGCGATGACGCTAAAAGAATCCTTGCCAGCCAGTTGGAAGGGCTGGACTTAAACGATGCAGCCGCCCGTCAGCAGGCGGTCGCCAAGCTGCTGGATCAGCATGGCACCGGCCGGGTGCTGTTCCGTAACAGCCGCGCCAATATTCAGGGCTTCCCGGAGCGCCACCTCAACGTCTACCCCATGCCGCTGCCGGAGCAGTACAAGACCGCCATCAAGGTGATGGGCATGATGGGTGGCAATGGCGGCGATCTGCAGACCCGTGCCTTGCGCTACCTCTATCCCGAGAAGATCTTCCAGCAGTTCGAAGGCGACAACGCTACCTGGACCCAGTTCGACCCGCGCGTCGAATGGTTGCTGGAACTGCTGCTCTCCGCCCGTCAGCAGAAGGTGCTGGTGATCTGCTCCGAAGCAGCCACCGCCAACGCCCTGGAAGAGGCGCTGCGCACCCGTGAAGGGATCCGTGGCGCCGTGTTCCACGAAGGGATGTCGATCCTCGAGCGGGACAAGGCCTCCGCCTATTTCGCTCAAGCTGAGGGGGGCGCTCAGGTGCTGCTCTGCTCCGAGATCGGCTCCGAAGGTCGCAACTTCCAGTTTGCCAGCCATCTGGTGCTGTTCGATCTGCCCCTCAACCCGGATCTGCTGGAACAGCGTATCGGCCGACTGGACCGTATCGGTCAGCAGAATACCGTCGAGATCCACGTCCCCTATCTGGAAGGGACTGCCCAGCGAGCCCTGCAGCTCTGGTATCACGATGGTCTGGATGCATTCGAGCAGACCTGCCCGACTGCCCGCCCGGTGTTCGAAGCAGTACGTGACGAGCTGTTCGAGCTGCTGGCCGCCAACACCGACGAGCAGGGCCCCCTCGACGCCCTGCTGGTCAAGACCCGCGAACTGCACGAGCCGCTCAAGGCCCGGCTGGAACAGGGGCGCGATCGTCTGCTGGAAATCCACTCCAGCGGTGGCACCGCCGCCCAGCAGCTGGTCGACAAGCTCGCCGCCGAAGATGACGACACCGGCATGATCTCCTTCGCACTCAAGATGTTCGACGAGATCGGCGTCAATCAGGATGACAGAGGCGAGAACGCGCTGGTGCTGACCCCGGGGGATCACATGCTGGTCTCCAGCTTCCCGGGCCTGCCGCAAGATGGCATGACCATTACCTTCGATCGCAACACGGCCCTGTCGCGGGATGACATGGCGCTGCTCTCCTGGGATCACCCCATGATGCGCGGCGGTATCGACCTGATCCTGGGCTCCGAGATAGGTGCAACCTCGGTCGCGCTGCTCAAGAACAAGGCGCTGCCCATCGGCTCCATCCTGCTTGAGCTGATCTTCGTCGCCGAGTCTGCGGCCCATCCCCAGCTCTACCGCTTCATGCCGCCGACGCCTATCCGTCTGCTGATGGACAAGAACGGCCAGAATCTGGGCGAGAAGGTAGCGTTCGATGCCTTCAACCGCCAGCTGACCCCGGTCAACCGCCACCTCGGCAGCAAGCTGGTCACCGCGTCCCAGCCGGTGATCCACGGCCTGATTGGCAAGGGCCAGGTCATTGCCGACGAGCTGAAAGCCGGGATTGTCGACAAGGCCCGCGCCCAGATGGCGCAGACCCTGCAGCAGGATCTCGATCGTCTGGAGGCGCTCAAGGCGGTCAACCCGAACGTGCGCGACAGCGAGCTGGAATATCTGCGCAATCTGCAGGCAGAATTGCACCACCTGATCGACCAGACCCAGCTCAAGCTGGATGCCATCCGCTTTATTGTGGTGACCCATAACTGATAAAACGGTGAAATGGCCAAACCCAACGCGAGTTGGCTGCCATGCACTTTTTATCGTGGTAACCCATAACTGATGGGGGCTTGCCCCCGCTTTGACCAAAGATGCGAGACGCTATGTTTGTATACTCACCGCCCCTGGAACCCTGGCTCGATATCCTGTTCAAGGACAAGGACATCATGGTGGTCAACAAGCCCACTGGCCTGCTGAGCGTCCCCGGGCGCGGCCCCGAGAACGAAGACAGCGTGCTCCATCGGGTCAAGCAGCAGCACCCCAAGGCGGCAGCAGCCCATCGCCTCGACATGGCGACCACCGGTGTGCTGGTAATCCCGCTCAACCCCAACTCCCACCGGGAGCTGAGCCGGCAATTCCGCGAGCGGGAGACCGAGAAGCACTACCTCGCCTGGGTGTGGGGTGAACCGGAACAGGATGCGGGTGAAGTGGACCTGCCGCTCTGCGTCGACTGGCCCAACCGGCCGAAACAAAAAGTTGACCATGAGGAGGGGCGTCATGCCCTGACCCTGTGGCAGAAGCTGAAGGTGGAGAACGGCAACAGCCTGATCAAGCTGACCCCGATTACCGGTCGCTCCCATCAGCTGCGGGTCCATATGCTGGAGCTGGGTCACCCCATCCTCGGCGATAACCTCTACGCCAACCCGGATGCGCTGGCGGCGGCACCGCACCTTTATCTGCATGCGGCCAGCCTGACCATCAGCCACCCCCGCAGCGGCGAGCGGATGACCTTCGAGGCGCCAGCCCCTTTCCCGGTCTGAGCCTGACAGGTAACTGCCAAATAAAAAGAAAGCCCCCATCGAGAGATGGGGGCTTTTTTATCGCTCAGACGCGGATATCGATATTGCTTCCGAGGGAAGCGCTGGCCGATGTCGGCGCAGCCGGAGCGGATTGCGCTGCGGTTTGCAGCAATTTCAGTGCGGATTCGCCTTCCTGGGTCTGCTGCTTTTTGGCCAGGCTGGCCACCATCAGTGCAGAACCGAACGACGCATTTGCAGAACTAGAAATATCCATTGTGTACCTCCTGCCAAGAGACTATCGGCCGGGACCGGTGAGACATGAGCCATATCGTTCAACGCAGATATGCCTTGTCCGGCGAGCGCCGGGCCAACCAGCGCTCTTCCATCTCCAGCAATGTCTGATAGGCCTTTTCAGCATGCTCCGGGCGACTGAACAGATATCCCTGCCCATACAGATGTATGTCGGTCAATGAGCGCAGCACATCGAGCTGCCCCTGGGTCTCGATCCCTTCACATACCAGTTTCTTGCCAAGCATGGAGCCCATACGGCAGATGTTGGCGACCAGTTCGGCCGCCTCAATGGAGGTGTCGATACCCTGGATGAAGGACCTGTCTATCTTCACCTTGCTCACCGGCAGCTTCTGCAGATAGCTGAGGGAGGAGTAGCCGGTGCCGAAGTCGTCAAGGGCCAGATGTACCCCCTGCTGGCTGAGATCCTGCATCAACTGCAGCGAGTTCTTGACCTCGCGCATGGTGGTGTCTTCCGTCACCTCCAGCACCAGGCTGGACGCAGGGATATGGTGCTCCATCAGCGCTCTGGCCACCAGCTTCAAGAGGTTGCGCTGGTACATGCCCGGGGAGATGTTCACGCACATCTGCAAGTCCACCAAACCCAGGTGCTGCCACTGATGCAGTTGTTCACATGCGGTATTCAATACCCAGCCACCCAGTTTCTCGGCCAGCTGGAACTCTTCCGCCACCTGGATCACCTCGTTGGGGGGAATAAAGCCAAGCTCGGGATGGCGCCAGCGCAGCAGCGCCTCCACGGCTTCACAGCGGCCACTTTCCAGATTGACGATGGGCTGGTAATAGAGCTCGAGCGCATTGTGCTCCAGCGCCATCACCATGTCAGACGCAAGATGCTTGCGCCTGGCCGTCTCGTTGAGCAGGGAACTGTCATAGATGACATAGGGAACATGGGTCTTGCGGCTGTGAGAGAGGGCCTGCTCCGCCCGGCTGAGCAACTCCTGGGTCTGGTTGCTGTCGGTCGGGAAGAAGGCGATACCAATACCGACCTCAAGCCGGAAAGGGTAGTTGTCGATGATGATGTCTTGCTTGATGGAGTGGAGCACTCTGGCCACGAGCTCCCTGACCTGACGAAGATCGCTCCCCTCCCGTTGCAGCATGGCAAGCTGATCTCCCCCCAAACGCGCCACCCACTCCCCGTTTTCGCACAGGGCGCGCAGCCGCTTTGCCACCTCCTGCAGCAGGAGGTCCCCTGTGTTGTAGCCAAACTTGCTGTTGATATCACGAAAGTCGTTGATGTCGACCAGCACCAGTCCGAAGGAGGTGTCACGGGTGACATAGGCATCCATCTTTTCCAGCAGCGCCAGCCGGTTGGCGAGCCCGGTGAGGGGATCGATCCTAGCGGTCCTGAAATGGCGCCTGGCTTCTCGCACCAGCAGGCCGCTGAGCAGAATGACGGACACCACCAGCCCCGACACCATGAACAACAGGGCATTGCGCAACTGGCCAAAACGCGCGTCGTTGCCCGTATAGACGTTGATGTTGTTCTGCATGACGGAAGCAAGAGAGTAAGAGAGGGGTTCCTGCAAGGGCGCCAGTGTCATCATGACTTGCTGGTAATCCGGCGTCCCCGGTTTGAGCCTGACCAAATCAGGCTCCAGCTTGCGGATACTGCTTTCGGTCAGTTTCACCAGCCGCAGCGTCTTCGGATTGTCCGCGAGGCTTTTTCTCAATTGGCCGCTCAGGAGGATGGGGGTACGACTCCAGAGAATGTCATAGCGGAGCAGCAGGGCTTCCTGGTCTATGCCACCATAGTGGTAAATCTCGACGGCATTGAGAAAGCGGCCCAGCTCGAGCTGCAACTGCATCAATGCCCAAGAGACGTCATAGGTGTACTTCTCCATCACCCGGGTCGCATTTTGTATCTGCACCAGGCAATAGAGGGTGCTACCCGTGAACAACAGAATGGATAGATAAAGAACGCCGAGTAAGGGCCAGGCCCTGGTCTTCGCTTTCACCCAGTACTCCCGTAAACCACCGTTTTTACTGCTGAATGTCGATCGCACTCAGTTGCCAGATCATCATGTCGGTGAACTCGGAACGCCTGAGTTCGGGATGCTGATCCAGTGGCAGGATAAACCAGAGCGGCCCCTTGTCACGTACCCGCATGGTCATCCCGTCATCCTGCCAGGCCAGGATAGGATCGTATTGCTTGACCTTATCCCAGTTGATCCGGATCTGGAAACTGTTCAGGGCGGTGAGCGTGATGCTCTTGCCGTTGGCCTTCACCTCCGTCAGCACGTCCGCCAGTTTCGGCCCCACGTATTTGTGCGGTTTGTCCACCCAGGGATTGCTCGTCACCACCTCATGCTGCGGCAGTGCCTGGATCATGGCCATATCGAACAGCACCTCTCCATCTGCCGGATCGGCAGGGTCCAGATTCCCCGTCACCTTGAGAATGACCGGCCCCTGCGGTGTCGCCTGCGCCATGCCCGGCAAGGCCAGGGAAAGGAGTAACGGGAGAAACCCTAAGTATCGCATGTTCACCTCAGATCATTTCACTATCAACAACTTCAGCTTAGTAGCACTAAAAAAAACGGCCCGCAAAAGCGAGCCGTTTGATGACTTGACGGGATTACATCATACCCATACCGCCCATGCCACCCATATCAGGCATGGCAGGTGCATCTTTCTTCGGCAGCTCGGAGATCATGCACTCTGTGGTGATCATCAGGCCAGCGACGGACGAGGCGAACTGCAGGGCAGAACGGGTTACCTTGGTCGGATCCAGGATACCCATGGCCAGCATGTCGCCGTACTGTTCGGTGTAGGCGTTGTAACCGTAGTTGCCTTCACCGTTCTTCACGGCATTGGCGATGACGGAGGCTTCTTCGCCGGCGTTGATGACGATTTGACGCAGCGGGGCTTCCATGGCGCGCAGGGCAACCTTGATGCCGACGTTCTGGTCTTCGTTGTCACCACGCAGGGAGGCCAGCTTGGCAGCAACGCGCACCAGCGCTACACCACCACCGGCAACCACGCCTTCTTCCACGGCTGCGCGAGTGGCGTGCAGGGCATCGTCAACACGGGCTTTCTTCTCTTTCATTTCAACTTCAGTGGCAGCACCCACCTTGATCACGGCAACACCGCCGGCCAGCTTGGCCACGCGCTCTTGCAGCTTCTCACGGTCGTAATCGGAAGAGGTCTCTTCGATCTGCTGACGGATCTGGGCCACGCGGCTTTCGATCAGGGCAGCATCGCCCACGCCATCGATGATGGTGGTGTTCTCTTTGGTGATGACGATGCGCTTGGCACGGCCCAGATCTTCCAGGGTCGCTTTTTCCAGCTCCATGCCCACTTCTTCGGAGATCACGGTACCACCGGTCAGGATGGCGATATCCTGCAGCATGGCCTTGCGGCGATCACCGAAGCCCGGCGCCTTGACGGCGGCCACTTTCACGATGCCACGCATGGTGTTGACCACCAGGGTCGCCAGCGCTTCGCCTTCCACGTCTTCGGCCACGATGATCAGCGGTTTGCCCGCCTTGGCCACACCTTCCAGCACCGGCAGCATTTCGCGGATGTTGGAGACTTTCTTGTCCACCAGCAGGATGAAGGGGTCATCCAGTTCGACGGAGCCGGTTTCCGGCTTGTTCACGAAGTAAGGGGAGAGGTAGCCGCGGTCGAACTGCATGCCTTCTACCACAGCCAGCTCGTCGTCCAGGCCCTGACCGTCTTCCACGGTGATGACGCCGTCACGGCCGACCTTGTCCATGGCTTCGGCAATCAGCTTGCCGACCTTCTCGTCGGAGTTGGCGGAGATGGTGCCTACCTGGGCGATGGCATTGTTGTCGGCACAGGGAGTGGACAGTGCTTGCAGCTCGGCAACGGCAGCCACAACGGCCTTGTCGATACCACGCTTCAGATCCATGGGATTCATGCCGGCGGCAACGGCCTTCAGGCCTTCGTTGACGATGGCTTGAGCCAGTACGGTGGCCGTGGTGGTACCGTCACCGGCGGCGTCATTGGCCTTGGAAGCGACTTCCTTGACCATCTGGGCACCCATGTTCTGGAACTTGTCTTCCAGTTCGATTTCACGGGCAACGGAGACGCCATCCTTGGTGATGGTCGGGGCGCCGAAGGACTTGTCCAGCACCACGTTGCGGCCTTTCGGGCCCAGGGTCACCTTGACGGCATCGGCCAGGATGTTGACGCCTTCCAGCATTTTGATGCGAGCTTCGTTGCCAAACTTAACTTCTTTAGCTGCCATGTTCTTCAATCCTTAAATCAATTCGGGAAAAGAGGGAGGGTGATTACTCTTCGACAATCGCCAGGATGTCGGTCTCGGACAGGATCAGTACGTCCTGGCCATCCAGCTTTTCGGTCTTCACGCCGTAGCCTTCGTTGAAGATCACCTTGTCACCCACCTTGACGGCCAGTGCTTTGACATCCCCATTGTCCAGAATTCGACCAGTCCCCACGGCAAGAACTTCACCACGGGTGGACTTCTGGGCCGCAGTGCCAGTCAAGACGATGCCGCCAGCGGATTTGGCTTCAGCTTCGATGCGCTTGATGATGACGCGGTCGTGCAGTGGACGAATTTTCATCGATAACTCTCCCAAAATGAGTCTCTGTGTTGCTTGAGGAATGGCCGCAATCGGCCAAATTTGTCATGCCCCTGATCTGGGGCAACAGGGCTAGCCCTTCAAGGGCAAATACAAAAAAAATATTTTCACGTACTATGAACACCTTCGATGGATCACCCATCCCCAATCAGGAAGGCGGATGGAGACGGCCAGCATTCAGGCCCAAAGCACCTAGAGACTCTGCCTTGAGCCGACCCAACCCCATGCTGACCGCCCCCATGACGCCCATGCTGCTGCGCATGACGGGCCCCATGATCCTGGGCATCATCGCCATCCTGGCCTTCAACCTGGTCGATACCTTCTTCATCGGCATGCTGGGTACCCAGGCGCTGGCCGCCATCAGCTTCACCTTCCCGGTCACCTTTGTCGTCACCTCCCTGACCATGGGGCTGGGAGCGGGCCTGTGCGCCCTGCTCGGTCATGCCCTGGGGCAGGGTCGCCATGACGAGGCTGCCCGCATCACCACAGACTGCCTGTTCCTCGCCGTCATCCTGGTGAGTCTGCTTGCCGGACTGGGGGCAATGACCATTACCCCTCTGTTCACCCTGCTGGGGGCCAGCCCCGAGCTCATCTCCCTCATCCACGATTACATGCTCATCTGGTATCTGACCGTCCCTATGCTGGTCGTGCCCATGGTCGGCAATGCGGCCATCCGGACCACGGGGGATACCAAGACCCCCAGTCTGGTGATGGGGGTCGCCGGTCTGGTCAACGGCGTGCTGGATCCTCTGCTCATCTTCGGGCCGGGCCCCTTCCCCGAGTGGGGCATCCGGGGAGCCGCCATCGCCACTTCCCTCTCCTGGTTGATGGCCATGCTGGTCAGCCTCCATCTACTGCGCAAGCGGGAGACGCTGCTGACCTGGCGCCTCTCTCCCCGCCCTCAGCTGCTGGCCCATTGGCGCGCCCTGCTCCATGTGGCTGTGCCCGCATCGTTTACCAACATGCTCAACCCACTGGCCAACGCCGTGTTGATGATCATTTTCGCCGGGCTGGGAACCGAGGTGGTCGCCGCCTACGGCGCGGCATCCCGGGTCGAGGCCTTGCTGCTCATCGTGATGATGGCGCTCTCTTCCGTGCTGGCCCCCTTCATCTCGCAGAACTGCGGCGCCGGGAATCCGGCCCGAGCCAAGGCCGCCCTGCTGCTCTGCATGCGCTTTGCCCTGCTGTTCCAGCTTGGGGTCTACGCGCTGACCTGGCTTCTCGCCCCCTTCATCGCCGATCTGTTCAGCGATCATCCGCAAGTGGTGCGACTCATCGTGCTCTATCTGCATCTGGTCCCCATCGGCTACGGCTTTCAGGGCATGGTGATGCTGCTGGCATCGGCGCTCAACGGCGTCAGGGCATCGGCGGTGTCACTGCTGATAAACGGCATCAGACTGTTTGTCTTCTTGCTGCCAGGGGCCTGGCTGGGGGCAAAACTGGGGGGAGAACAGGGGATCTATCTGGGGATGCTGCTGGCGAACCTGGCCGCCGGATTGCTGGCATGGGGGTATGCCCGCCACAGATTCGAGCGGCTGTGCCATCAGGGGAGATCCTGACGGCACAGCCCGAGGCTCGCGATTACTCTTTGCGTTCGAACTCCCCTTCGATGGTGTTGCCACCCGCTCGCGGGGATTGTCCGGGCCTGTCATCGCCGGGACCCGGCTCGAACGGATGCTGGCGAGCCTGGAAGCCCCCCATCTGCATCCTGAACTGATTGCTGCCAATCAGCTTGTCGGCCAGCATGTTGCGCAGCCAGGGCTGCAGCAGCAGGATGCCGACAATATCGCTCACAAACCCCGGGATAATCAGCAGCAAGCCCGCCAACGCCAGCATCATGCCACCCATCACCTCGCGGCCGGGCATCTCCCCCATCTGCATCTTCTGCTGGGCAGTGAGCAGGGTCTTGATCCCCTCGCTGCGCACCAGCGACGATCCCAGCACGGCCGTCAGCACCAGCAAGCCAACGGTCGGCAAGGCCCCGATCACGGAGCCCACCTTGATCATGACGGTGAGCTCCAGCAATACCAGCCCGACCAACAACAGTAACAACTTGCCCATAGCAACCTCGGAGCGATGAATGAATGGACCCGGGGTGTCCGGTCGGCAGCCGCACAACGCTGATGCTGATGCTGATGCTGACGCGCCGGGTTCAGGTCTTCTGACATTAACATGGGGCTGGTTGATCATTTTTCAAGCCTCTCCTGCCGCAGGCCCCGGAATACGGATAAATATTTGTCCGCCCAACTGGGATTGAGGTGGTTGTTCTGTCAAAGTTAATCGCCCGATTGCAATATCTGTTTAATGACCACAAGAAATTTGAGGTTGCCTCAAATTTAGTGATCCAGGTCTAATACCGGATACCTCAATTGGGGTAACATCAACACCAGTCATTGCACAGGGAGCAACTGGCTCCCAACTGCCCCACCCGATGTGTGGTGCTTCAGGATGAAATGTGCGTAGGGAAATCGCGACCACTCGGTGAGGATCGTTTCCATTTATTTGATTTCTGAGGCATAACAATGAGCGACATCAAGAACGTCCGCATTGAAGAAGACCTGCTGGGCACCAAAGAAGTTTCCAACGACCTCTACTACGGCGTGCACACCCTGCGCGCTGTTGAAAACTTCAAGATCAGCACTCAGAAGATTTCTGACGTTCCCGAGTTTGTTCGTGGCATGGTCCTGACCAAGAAGGCGGCTGCACTGGCCAACGGTGAGCTGGGCACCATCCGTCCCGAGATCGCAGACAAGATTGTCGAAGCCTGCGACCTGATGCTGAACACCGGCAAGTGCTTCGATCAGTTCCCGGTCGATGTCTATCAGGGCGGCGCCGGTACCTCCGTCAACATGAACACCAACGAAGTGCTGGCCAACATCGCCCTCGAGCTGATGGGACTTGAAAAGGGTCGCTACGACGTCATCAACCCCAACGATCACGTCAACAAGTGCCAGTCCACCAACGATGCCTACCCCACCGGTTTCCGCGTGGCCGTGGTCAACAGCACCGACACCACCCTGCACGCTCTGGAAGCCCTCATCGCCGCCTTCGATGTCAAAGCCAAGGAATTCAAACATATCCTGAAAATGGGCCGTACCCAGTTGCAGGACGCCGTGCCCATGACCCTGGGTCAGGAGTTCCACGCCTTCGCCGTCACCCTGCGTGAAGAGATCAAATCCATCAAGCGTTGCCAGGAGCTGCTGCTGGAAGTGAACCTGGGCGCCACCGCCATCGGTACCGGTCTGAACACTCCGCCCGAGTACTCCGGTCTTGCCATCAAGCGTCTGGCCGAGATCACCGGTCGTGCCTACGTGCCGGCAGAGGACCTCATCGAAGCGACCTCCGACTGTGGCGCCTATGTGATGCTGCACGGTGCGGTCAAGCGCCTGGCCATGAAGCTCTCCAAGATCTGTAATGACCTGCGTCTGCTCTCCTCCGGCCCGCGCACCGCGCTCAAAGAGATCAACCTGCCCGAAATGCAGGCTGGCTCCTCCATCATGCCGGCCAAGGTCAACCCGGTCATTCCGGAAGTGGTCAACCAGTCCTGCTTCAAGGTATTCGGCAACGACGTCACCATCACCTTCGCCGCCGAGGCCGGTCAGCTGCAGCTGAACGTCATGGAGCCGGTGATTGGTCAGGCCATGTTCGAATCCCTGAGTTTGATGGAAAAAGCCTGCATCTCCCTGCGCGAGAAGTGCGTGGAAGGCATCACCGCCAACCCGGACATCTGCATGAACCACGTGCTGAACTCCATCGGCATCGTGACCTACCTGAACCCCTTCATCGGTCACCATGAAGGCGACATCGTCGGCAAGATCTGTGCCCAGACCGGCAAGAACGTCCGCGAAGTCGTGCTGGAACGCGGCCTGCTGACCGCCGAACAGCTGGACGAGATCCTCTCCATCGAGAACCTGATGAACCCGCAATACAAAGCCAAGCGTTACACCCGCGAAGCCACCGTATAAGCGAGCAGATGGGCCGGGGTTATCCCGGCCCATTTAAAGTCAATTCCCGAGCGGTCTCCCCACAGCCCCATCGGGAATTGGCTTTTCAGCCTAATAAAACCTAAAAAAAACTGGAAAATGGAGTGTTCGCTATGATTGGAATCGAGTTACTTGTGGTGCTCGCCGCTATCTATCTGGGGGCCCGGATAGGCAGCATAGGTATCGGCTTTGCCGGTGGTCTGGGGGTATTGGTGCTGACCTGGGGGCTGGGCATGCCCATCCCGAGCGATCAGCTGGTGACTTATCTCCCGTGGGACGTGATCATGATCATCGCGTCCGTCATCTGCGCCATCGCCTGTATGCAGCTGGCCGGCGGGATGGATTATCTGGTGCACCTGGCCGAAAAAGCCCTGCGCAAGAATCCCAAGCACATCACCTTCGCCGCGCCGGTCGTCACCTACCTGATGACCATGCTGGCCGGTACCGGTCACACCGCCTTCTCCACCCTGCCGGTGATCGCCGAAGTGGCCAAGGAGCAGGGCATTCGCCCATCCCGTCCGCTCTCCATCGCGGTCGTTGCCTCCCAGATTGCCATCACCGCCTCCCCCA
Organism: Aeromonas sp. s1(2024); assembly: GCF_040908005.1. Classification (NCBI taxonomy): domain Bacteria; kingdom Pseudomonadati; phylum Pseudomonadota; class Gammaproteobacteria; order Aeromonadales; family Aeromonadaceae; genus Aeromonas; species Aeromonas sp. s1(2024). Next base: position 13,596 of record NZ_JBFOCW010000070.1, read on the forward strand.
TCTCGGCGGCCGTGGTCGCCTTCTCCGGCATGCTGGAGCCGCTTGGCGTCGACTACCTGACCCTGCTGGCCATCTGCATCCCGTCCAGCTTCATCGCCTGTCTGTTGGGGGCCTTCATCGCCAACCTGCTGGGCAAGCCGCTGGATCAGGACGAAGTCTATCTGGAGCGCAAAGCCAAGGGACTCATCAAGCTGCGCGGTACCAGCCAGGTTGAGATCAAGCCTTATGCCAAGCTCTCCGTCGGCATCTTCGTCGCCTCCATCGTGGCCGTGATGGCCTATGCCACCGCCATCTCCGGCAACGTCGGCCTCATCAGCAGCCCGCCGATCCCCCGCGATGGCGCCATCATGGGCATCATGCTCTCCGCCGCCACCCTGATGGTACTGTTCTGCAAACTGGACGCGGCCCAGATCACCAACATGCCGACCTTCAAGTCCGGTATGTCCGCCTGTATCTGCGTGCTGGGCGTAGCCTGGCTGGGCAACGTCTTCGTGAAGGGCAACATGGTGGAGATCCAGGCGTTCGCTGGCGATCTGCTGAGCCAATACAGCTGGCTGCTGGCCGTGGTGCTGTTCTTCTCCTCCATGCTGCTCTACTCGCAAGGTGCCACCACCAAGGCCCTGATGCCTGCCGCCCTGGCACTGGGTGTCAGCCCGCTGGCGGCCATCGCCTCCTTCGCCGCCGTGAGCGCCCTGTTCGTGCTGCCGACCTACCCGACCCTGCTGGCCGCGGTCGAGATGGACGACACCGGCTCCACCCGCATCGGCAAGGCCGTGTTCAACCACCCCTTCTTCATCCCGGGTGTGGCCACCATCGCCATGGCAGTGGCGCTCGGCTTCTTCTTCGGTGGTCTCATCCTCTGACCGATGAACCACCCCATGCAAAACGGCCCGAACGGGCCGTTTTTTATGCCCGGCCGCCGCCGGGCTCCCATGAAAAAGCCGCTCCCGGGAGCGGCTTTCGTCATCCTGGCGGCATCCTCAGACCGTGGTCTGGCGGGTACCGAAATAGTCAGCCAGGAAGTCGTCGAACGACAGACTGTCACTGCGTTCCCGCTCCCGCTGCTTGGCCAGGGAGTCCCGCGCCTCGCCGGCAAAGTAGGCCTCGTCCCAGTATTGCAGCTCGCCGGCCAGCATCTCTTCCCGGTAGCGGCTCGCCAGCGCATCGCCGAAGCAGCCGTTGTCCTGGCCGCTTGAAAGCAACTGCTTGAGCAGGCGGGCGGAGTAGGTCTGCTCGGGGTCGAGCAGCTTCTCACGGTGCATCGCCAGCGTCTCGCGATAGCGGTTGCGACCACAGCAGCGATCCAGCAGCGCTGCGACCTCGGCCAGCTCGTCGAACAGCTTGAGGCCGTACTCCTTGAGGCCGATGGCATTGCCCTGCTCATCTTCAAGCGTCAGGCCGGGGCGACGCCCCTCCAGCACCACCTTGTTCTGGTTGCGGCGGTTGCGGGCAACCTCGTCATCCGAGAGCACGGGGGACGGGCGCAACAGGCACCAGACCAGGAAGAGATCGAAGAAGCGGATCTGATCCACCTCGATACCGAACGGGGTAAAGGGATTGACGTCCACCGTGCGCAGCTCGATGTATTCGATGCCGCGCTGCTCCAGCGCATCCGAGGGCTTCTCGCCGCTGCGGGGAGTACGCTTGGGGCGGATCGGCGCGTAGAGCTCGTTCTCCAGCTGCAGCACGTTGTCGTTGAGCTGGCGGTACTCGCCGTTCACCTTGACCCCTATCCTGGCGAAGTCGGGATCATGGGTATTGATGGCCCGGCGCAGACTGCTCACATAAGCGGGCAGGCTGTCATGACTGATCTTGAGCCCCGCCTGGGCGCTGTTGGTGTAACCGAGATCGGACAGGCGCAGAGCCGTGGCATAGGGCAGGTAAAGGGTGCCCTTGCCGGTCTTCTGGAACGGCAGGCTGCTCTTGCGCCCCTTGAGGAAGGAGTCGCAGATGGCCGGAGACGCGCCGAACAGATAGGGCACCAGCCAGCCGAAGCGGTAGACGTTGCGAATAAGCCCCATGTACTTGTCGGAGATGAAGCGCTGGCTGCAGCAGCCCTCTCCCACCAGATCCTGCCACTCGCACCAGAAGCTGTCCGGCATGGAGAAGTTGAAGTGCACCCCGGCGATCACCTGCATCAGGCTGCCGTAGCGGTTCTTCAGACCCTGGCGATAGAGGGTCTTCATCCGCCCGATGTTGGAACTGCCGTACTGGGCCAGGCGGATGCTCTCCTCGTCACCGACGAAGCAGGGCATGGAGAGGGGCCAGATCCGCTCCTCTCCCAGATGATGAATGGTGTGGCGGTGAATGTCGCCGAGCTGCTCGATCAGGCTCTCGATGGAGTCGGTGGCCGGCGTGATGAACTCCAGCAGGCTCTCGGAGTAATCGGTGGTGATGTTGGCATGGGTCAGGGCCGACCCCAGGCTTCTGGGGTGATCGGTCTGGGCCAGGGTCCCTTCGGGGGTGATGCGCAGACATTCGCGCTCGATCCCGCGCCGGATCCCCTTGAGGGCGGTCACCCGTTCCGGGGTGCCCAGCGCAGCCAGCAACTCGGTGAGCGACAAGCTAGTAGTAGTCATATTCACGGCTCATGTGTGGCCGCCCCACCCGGGGCGGCACTTATTGTTGCGACGCCCCTCAGGGCAGTTGCAGTGGATAGATGGGAAGATGAAGCTCGCTCAGGGGTTTTTCAAGCTTTTGCTTGTCTCCCACCACCACAATCACCATCTCGGCCGGATCCAGCCAGCGGGCTGCACTGGCCTTCAGCGTCTCGGGTGACACCGTTTTGATCAGGTTGTTCTGGGCCTGCACATAGTCCGGCTTCAGGTCGTACATGATCATCTGCAGCAGGAAGCCAGCCTTCTGCCCCAGGGTCTCGTAGGAGAGCGCATCCTGCTGGGAGACGGCGCTGCGCATGTAGGCCAGCTCCACCGGGGTCGGCCCGCTCTTGCGGTAGCCATCCATCTCCTTGAGGAACTGGCGGATGGCATCCACGGTCGCATCGGTGCGCACATTGGCGCCGGTCGCGAAGACACCCGCCTCGCGGTTGGCCTGGAAGCCCGAGCTGGCACCATAGGTGTAGCCCTTGTCTTCCCGCAGGTTGAGGTTGATGCGGCTGTTGAAGTTGCCACCCAGGTTGAAGTTCATCAGGTTGGCGATGAAATAGTCTCCCGTGGTGTCAAACGGCATGGCGCGGCGGCCGATGCGGATCACCGACTGGGGGGCCCCCGGCTTGTCCACCAGATAGATGCCTGGCTTGGCCTGCTCTCCCCCTGGCTTGAGATCCCCCAGGGTCGGGGCGGCCCCCTGCCACTGGGTCAGGAAGGCGAGACCGGATTCCACCTGCTGGGCGGTCACATCACCTGTCACCACCACCTTGGCATTGGTCGGATTGTAATAGGCCTCATAGAAGCGCTTCACATCCGCCAGGGTCAGCTTATCCACGTCCGCCAGCACCCCGTCAGAGGGTTGGCCAAGGCGGTTCTGCTTGCCATAGACCAGTTCACAGAACGCCTGACCCGCCAGCCACTCGGGTTGCTGCTCGCTCTGCTTCATGCCTTGCAGCATCTGGGTCTTGAGCCGCTCGAAGTCCGCTTCCCGCAGGCCGGGTTGCAGCAGCACTTCCCGCACCAGCGCCAGGGTTTCGGGCAGCTTGTCCGCCAGACTGCTGATGGTGATGAGGTTGTTGTACTGGGCGCTGGAGACGCTGATGCTGGCGCCGAGTTTTTGCAGCTCGTCGCTCAGCTCGGCCTCGGAGAGGCGCGTCGTCCCCTGCTCCAGCATGGCGGCGGTAAGACTCGCCAGCCCCAGCTCTCCCTTGCCTTCGGCCCGGATGCCACCCGGCAGGGCGATCATGATGGAGACGGCCGGGATCTCGTCGCTGTGGGTGCCGATGATCTCGATCCCCTTGTCGAGCTTGCCACGCCAGATGGCGGGCACCTTGACACTCACCGCATCGGCCGCCTTGGGCTGCACGCTGCGATCGAAGTCATCTTTCACCGGCCGCTCGGCCAGCACCTTGTCATGCTTGCTGTAATCCGGCAGCTCCCGCTTGGCGGGAGTGAAGTTCGGGGTCGCGGCCTGCCAGTCGCTCTTGCCCTTGGGCACCACGCTCAGCACCACGGCAGGCTTGTTCTGGATGAACTTGTCGTAGGCAGCCTTGACGTCAGACCCCTTGACCCGGGCGATGGCATCCAGATTCTTGAACACATAGTCGGGATCCCGGGCCAGCACCTGCCCCATGGCAAGCTGGCTTACCTTGCCCTCGATGCTGTCGAGTCCCCAGATGGCGGACGCGCGATAGCTGCTGATGGCCTTCTCCAGATCCGCGGGCTTGATGCCGCGCTGGGCGAACTCGCCGATCACCTTGTCCACCTCGCCCTTGAGGGTCTTGAGGCTGCCATCCGCCGCCGGATTGGGGTAGGCATAGACCGTCAGGGTACAGGCAAGCTCTTCGCAGGAGTGGGAGGCACCCGCCTCGATGGCCTTGCCGGTTTTCACCAGGGACTGGTAGAGCATGGAGCTGGCAGAGCCCCCCAGCACATCGGCAAAGATGTCCAGCGCCGGCTCCTGCGGGTCACCCAGGGAGACGGTCGGGTAGCTGATATACAGGAGCGGCAGATGCACCTTGTCTTCCAGCGTCACGTAGCGGGTTGCCGGCAGGGTGGCAGGCTGGGGCGTCGGTTCTGCCACATCCGGACCGCGCGGGATGGAACCGAAGTACTGCTCAATCCAGGCCAGCGCCTGCTTGGTATCAAAGTCGCCGCCCAGGGTCAGGGTCGCATTGTTGGGGCCGTACCAGCGCAGGAAGAACTGCTTGAGGTCGTTGACGTCGACCCGGTCGAGATCCTCCACATATCCGATGGGTTGCCAGGAGTAGGGGTGGGTGCGCGGATAGAGTGCCTCCCCCACCCGCTCGCCCACCAGGCCATAAGGCTGGTTGTCGATGCGCTGAGCCCGTTCGTTCTTGACGGTGGCGCGCTGGATCTCGAACTTCTTCTGGCTCACCGCATCGAGCAGGAAGCCCATGCGATCCGCCTCCAGCCAGAGCACCTTCTCCAGCTGGTTGGCCGGCACGGTTTCGTAGTAGTTGGTGCGGTCCTTGTTGGTGGTGCCGTTCATGTCACCGCCCGCCTCGTTGATGATCCGCATGTGTTCCTGATCACCAACGTGCTTGGAGCCCTGGAACATCATGTGCTCGAAGAAGTGGGCAAAGCCCGACTTGCCCACGGTTTCCCGGGAGGAGCCGACGTGATAGGTGACGTCCAGATGCACCAGGGGATCGGAGTGGTCGGGGGCCAGGATCACGGTCAAACCGTTGTCCAGCTTGTACATCTGATAGGGAATGCCGAGCTTGCCCTCCTGCTTGACCTGCTCGGACACCAGGGTCGGGGCCGCCAGCACGGGAAGGGAGAAGCCCAGCAGCATGCTTAATGGAATGAGTTTGTTCACGGGTACCTCGTGAGTGACAAAAGGGCTAGAAGATCTGACTGGCCAGCAGAAACACCAGGGCATAACGAAGCAATTTGCCGAGCCCGATCAAGATGAGGGAGCGCCAGAAGGAGAGGCGCAGCCAACCAGCCAGCAGACAGAGACCATCGCCGACCACAGGCGTCCAGGCAAGCAGCAGACACCAGTGGCCATGACGTTTGAGCCAACCAAGGGCTTTTTGTTCCCCACGGCCTTGAAAATCTTCCGGTTTTTTCTTGTGGGTGGCGAGCCAGCCGAGCCACCAGGTGGTCATGGAACCCAGGGTATTGCCCAGCGTCGCCCAGAAAAGCAGGCTGGTCATGCTCCACTCCCCCTTGACCGCCATGGCGCCCAGCAGCACTTCCGAGCTGCCGGGCAACAGGGTGGCGGAGGTGAAGGCGCTCAGAAACAACCCTCCCAGCCCCATCCCGGTGAAGTCTATCATCCGGGCTGGCCGTCTGCGGCGGACATGCGCAGCAACAGCTTGCCGCGCACATGGCCCTGCTCGATGGCCTGATGGGCCAGCGCCCCTTCTGCCAGCGTGTATTCACCGGAGACAGTGATCTTCACCTCCCCCTGGCGAAGCAGCGTCAGCATCTGGGTCAGCTGCGTTCGATCGGGATGGACCAGCATGCCGACAACCTCGACGCCGAGCTCGGCCCCCGCGTCCTTGATCTGCTGGGCCGTGATGGTGGGGACCGTCACCAGACGGCCGCCCGGCTTGACGCAGGCCAGCGCCGCCTTGCCGCTCTCGCCCCCCACCAGATCCAGCACCAGATCGAACGGACCATCGGTGATCGCCTCGGTGCACCACCCGGCCTGGTGGTAATCCACCATCCGGCTCGCCCCGAGACTATGAAGGAAGCTGTGATTGTCGCCGCTTGCCGTGGCAACCACATGGGCACCATAGGCGGCGGCAAACTGCACCGCCAGATGGCCGACGCCACCGGCACCGGCCAGGATCAGTACCCGTTGCCCCGACTGCAAGCCACCGTGCTCCAGCAGCCCCTGCCAGGCGGTGAGTCCCGCCAGCGGCAAGGCCGCGCCCTGCCTGAGGCTCACCCCATCGAGCTTGACCAGCTCCTCCTCGCGGGCCACCACGGATTCGGCATATGCACCGGCGGCGAGGGGGAAACCCACCATGCCGCACACCTGTTCCCCCTCGGCCAGGGAGGTCACGCCGGGCCCCACCTTTTCCACCACACCGGAGACGTCATAACCCGGCGTCCAGGGCAGCTTGTCCTTGTTCTGGGCGGCCGCCCAGCCGAGACCGGCACGGGTCTTGGCATCGATGGGGTTGACCCCCGCAAAGCAGATGCGCACCCGGACCTCGCCCTCCGCGGGCACCTTGTCCAGGGAAGGGTTGAGCCTGAGTACCGAGGGGTCACCGAATGCGGTAATCTGTAGCTGCGTCATTGCACAATCCATCCTGTTGATTGATCAAGGGTCAACAGAATAACAGCGAGGACACCATGGCTCGAATGTTTCTTATTCCTCTGTTGCTGGCCCTGGGGTGGTGGGCGTTTCTGCTCTACTTCCGCATTCCGCTCAAACAGGGGGCCAGGGGCTTTTACTGGATCATCGGCATCGGCGGCGGGCTTGCCGCCTTCCTCAGCCTGATGATGGTGCTCACTCACTAGGGTTCAGGGACAAGGGGGAAGAAGAAAAGATGCTGCATGGACTGAACCATCTCACGCTGGCAACCGGCGATCTCGACAGCAGCGTTGCCTTTTATGTCGACTTGCTGGGATGTCGCCCCAGGGTGAGATGGGCACGGGGAGCCTATCTCACCCTCGGCGATCTCTGGCTCTGTCTCTCCTGCGATCCTCCCCAACCGGCCAGAGATTACAGCCATGTCGCGTTTGGCATCTCGCCTGAACAGTTTCCTGCCTTCTGCACCCGTCTGCGCGCGGCGGGCGTCGTGGAGTGGAAGAAGAACAGCAGCGAAGGGGATTCACTCTATCTGCTGGATCCCGACGGGCACCAGTTGGAAATCCATGCAGGCAACCTGGATAGCCGCCTCGCCTCCCTCAGACAGCAACCCTATGAGGGTCTTATCTGGTTCGACGGAGCCGGATTCACCCCTGCTCGGCACGAAGATGGTAGTGACGATTGCTGCCCTGCCCCAGCACGCCCTGCGCCAGCAGATGCTGGAACACCCGGTCCACCTCCTCCAGAGACAGTGACAATGCCTCTGCCACCTTGCGTTTGCTGCATTTGAGCTCGCCGCTCTCCAGCGCGCCGCGCACCTGGGCGACCACGGCTGGCTCGGGCATGGGTCTGCTGATGGCTGGCGGCTCCGGGGTCGGCACTGCGACCCGGGCCTCGGCTTGCGCCTTCTCCCGTTGCCACATCCATTGACGGCGGAAGCGGTTCTCCTCACCGATCAGGCTGACGAAAAAGGCACCAAACGCATCGAGCAGGATAGACAGGAAGCAGACCAGCAGGAACTGCACCTGGCCGATGCTCATGCCCACCCCGTCCGCCAGACTGCTCATCAGCCCCAGCATGGAGGACTGCTCCCCCAGCGGCTTGGCGTCCCGCTCCTGGCGCAGCTCGTCCTGACGCAGCCTGAGCTTGGTGTTGGCCTGCTGCAGACCGCTGACGCCGCTCGAGATACGCGCCATCTCGATGTATTTGCGGGCCGCCTCTTCGTTGAGCTGGATCTGCCGCTCTATGCTGGCTATCTGCTCGTCGAAACGGGCTATCTCCCGCTCGTGACGCGCCTGCTGGCTCAGGATGGTGTTGGTGGCGCTGTTGATGCCGCCGATACTGCCCCCGATGGAGATGGCGGCCAGCACGCTGTAGAACAGCAGCGACCAGAAGGCGCCGCCCAGATCCCGCCTCGCCTTGCACTCGCCGTACTCGTACCAGACATAGAACTTGCCCAGCTCGAAGATGATGGCCAGCCCGCCGAACAGCCACTTCATCAGGGGGTTTTCGTCGATGGAGAGAAACAGCAGCAGGGAGAAGACGATGGAAGCCAGAATGGCCAGCCCGGTAAAACTGTAGACAGTCGTGAGGGCGAACCATCCCTTGGGGTAGCGCAATGCGGCGCAAGCCTGAGTAGTCATGATGAAACGGGAAACGTCTGCAGGAAAAGTTGGCTGCCGATTATAGTCGCCACTCCCCCGGAGAGAAGGGCAAATCCCCGAATTCCCGCCCATGGACGATCAGCTGCCCAGAGTGCGACCAAAACGTGCAAATCGGCAGCAGAAAAACACTACAATCGACCCCGTACCTGAAGGACATCTGCGGTTATGCTCGGGTTAAGCCCGCCGCATTACACTCATTTCCACCGAACACGACTCGAGGACATCATGAACAGAACGACGGCTTTGTTGCTCTCTCTTTTTCTGATCACCGGTAGCGCCCTGGCACAGGACGAAGGGAGCCAGACCTTCTCCGTGGATGCGCTGACCTTCAATCTGGACTGGAATGACACGCAGTTTGACTGGTCCCAGAGCAACTGCTTCGATCTCGGGAGCGGTGACGCGGCCGCCGCCGACTGCAAGAGGACCAACCTCAATCTGGAGGACGAGACGCAGCGCAACCAGCCCCCCAGCACCAACCAGATCAGCACGCAACCGGATCAATGATCCCCCTGACAGGAGCCTTGATGCGATGACCCACATGACCATGACTTCCCGCGGCGCACTGCTGCTCTCCCTGCTTCTGGTTCAGGGAATGGCCTTTGCTGCCCCCCCTTCCAAACACGATGACGACATCCGGATCTCCACCGACCGGGGCCGGGTAAGCCTGGATTGGGACGACAAGGAGTACGAGTGGTGGCAGCACAACTGCCTGGATGTCAGCACCCGGACCAGCCGCATCCAGCTCAACTGCGACAACATGGATGGCAAATACCGCGACCATTACAACCGCAGCATTCACAGTGGCAACAACCCGGGTCAGGGCCATGACAAGCCCAGGAACAAGCACGGCGGCAACGGCCACCAAAAACACTGACCAGCATGCCCATGGACATGGTTGAGGGGCCTGTGGCCCCTGGAGTCATGTCCCCTACCAGTAGTTTTCCATGCTGATATTGCCGGGGGCGCGACGCAGGTTCTTGGCAAGCCCCAGCCCGAGCAGGGTCTGCTGAGTCTCTTTCACCATGGCGGGGTTGCCGCAGATCATCACCTGGCTCAACTCGGGGGAGAAGTTCAGCCCCACCCTTGCCTGCAAGCTGCCATCGACGATGGCTGCCGGGATACGCCCTGCCATCGCCCCCGGCCAGGTCTCACGACTGACGAAGGGAACATAGCGAAAACGCTCGCCATGCTGCTCGGCAAAACTGGCGATAAGCGGCTGATAGCTGAGCTCTTCCCCTTTTCTCACCCCGTGTACCAGCACCAGATGCTCGAAGCGGTCGAAGACCTGTCCCTCGGCCAGCATGGCGAGGAAGGGGCCGATGGCGGTGCCGGTTGAGAGCAGCCACAGGTCCCGTCCCGGGGGAATCTCATCCAGGGTCAGAAAACCGGTGGCCTGGGACTGCACCAGCAGGCTGTCGCCCACCTGCAGGGAACCGAGAGAGGGGCTCAGTTCACCGCCGGGGATCTCCACCAGATAGAATTCGTGATAGGGCGTGCCGGGAGGATTGACGAAGGAGTAGGCACGCTGGACGCGACGCTCGCCCTGCTCCAGGGCCAGCTTGGTGAATTGACCCGCCTTGTAGGGGGCAAGTTCCGCCTCCACACGCAGGGAGAGCAGGGTGGGTGTCCACTCGATGCGCTCGATGACCCGACCTTCAACCCAGGCAGCCATAAAGGTTCTCCTCCAGAGGAACAGACCTTCACTTTACCCCTTGATCTGAAAATAAAAAACCCGCGCATGTGCGCGGGTTTTTCTGCAAGAGCGGAACGCTATTACAGAGCAACGACCTGGATTTGTACGGTTGCTTTGACGTCAGCGTGCAGCTGAACAACAACTTCGTACTCACCGGTGTTACGCAGAACATTGCCCATGCGGACTTCGCTCTTGGCAACGGCTACGCCGGCAGCAGTGATGGCTTCAGCCACGTCACGGGTACCGATGGAACCGAACAGCTTGCCTTCGTCGCCAGACTTGGAGGCGATGACAACGGCAGCCAGCTCACCCAGCTTGGCAGCGCGCTCTTCGGCAGCAGCCTTGTTGGCAGCCAGTTTGGCTTCCAGCTCAGCGCGACGAGCACCGAAGGCTTCGATGTTGGCCTTGGTGGCCATAACAGCTTTGCCTTGCGGGATCAGGTAGTTACGGGCATAACCAGCTTTTACGGAAACTTGGTCACCCAGACCGCCCAGTTTGGCGATCTTATCGAGCAGGATAACTTGCATTACCTTTCCTCTATAAATTTCGTTGAGTTAGGCGTAAGCGCCGGGCCGATTCTTACTTGTTGTGCAGATCGGTGTACGGCAGCAGAGCCAGGTAACGAGCACGCTTGATGGCGCGTGCCAGCTGACGCTGATACTTGGCGCGGGTACCGGTGATACGGCTCGGTACGATCTTGCCAGATTCAGTGACGTAGTTTTTCAGAGTAACGATATCTTTGTAGTCGATCTCGGTAACGTTCTCGGCGGTGAAGCGGCAGAACTTACGACGACGGAAATAACGTGCCATGGCCTTTATCCTCTAATGCGGTGATCTAAGAATTACTCTTCGGAAGACGCTTCAACAGCATCTTCGCGACGCTCGTCGTCACGACGGGTAAAGCGCTCTTCCTTGGCCTTGGCCATCGGAGAAACTTCAGTCACGGCGTGCTTGGTGCGCATGATCATGTTGCGGATAACGGCATCGTTGAAGCGGAAGTTGGTTTCCAGCTCATCGATAACGGCCTGTTCAGCTTCTACGTTCATCAGAACGTAGTGAGCCTTGTGCAGCTTGTCGATCGGGTAAGCCAGTTGACGACGGCCCCAATCTTCCAGGCGATGAATGGTACCACCAGCGGTGGTGATAGCGCCGGTGTAACGCTCGATCATGCCAGGTACTTGCTCGCTCTGGTCCGGATGAACCATGAAGACGATTTCGTAATGACGCATTTTAGCTCCTTACGGATTAATTCAGCCTCCGCCCAGGTGCAGCCAGACCTCGGAGGCAAGGAACATAGTGATGTTTAGACGCTGCTTTCTAGGGCGGCGTATTGTACGAAATCACCTCTCCCACTGCAACTGGCGAAGCAAGATGTTTTTCTCGATGAGCCCGATACAAAACTTTAATTGATAACAATTATCATTTAGATCCATACTCTCCTCATATCCCCACGGAGGATGACAGTATGCAACCTGCGCTCACCACGGCCATCCCGGCCCGCAAATTCAAGCTGACCCTGCTCGGCCCCGCCTTCATCGCCGCCATCGGTTATATCGACCCGGGCAATTTTGCGACCAATATCCAAGCCGGCTCCACCTTCGGCTATCAACTGCTGTGGGTAGTGGTGTGGGCCAATCTGATGGCCATGCTGGTGCAGACCCTCTCGGCCAAGCTCGGCATCGTCACCGGCAAGAACCTGGCGGAGCACATTCGCGACCGGCTGCCCAAGCCGGCGGTCTGGGCCTACTGGGTACAGGCGGAGATCATCGCCATGGCCACCGATCTCGCCGAGTTCATCGGCGCTGCGGTCGGCTTCAAGCTGCTGCTCGGCATCACCCTGCTGGAAGGTGCCTGCATCACCGCGGTGGTCACCTGGGGGATCCTGATGTTGCAATCCCGCGGCCAGAAGCCGCTGGAGTTCGTGGTGGGGGGCCTGCTGCTGTTCGTGGCCGCCGCCTACATCGTCGAGCTGGTGTTCTCGCGCCCCCATCTGCCGAGTCTGCTGGAAGGGGCACTCTTCCCCGGTCTCCCCAATGGTGATGCTGTCTATCTTGCTGCCGGCGTGCTTGGTGCCACCGTGATGCCCCATGTCATCTACCTGCACTCGGCCCTGACCCAGCATACCCAGGAGCAGGGCACGGTGACCCAGCGGCTGCACAGCACCCGGGTCGACGTGGCCATCGCCATGACCATCGCCGGCTTCGTCAACCTGGCCATGATGGCCATGGCGGCTGCCGCCTTCCACAGCTCCGGCAATCAGCAGGTGGCCGAGCTGGAAACGGCCTACCAGACCCTCACGCCCCTGCTGGGCCCGGCAGCCGCCACCCTGTTCGGCCTCTCCCTGGTCGCCTCCGGCATCTCCTCCACCGTGGTGGGAACGCTGGCGGGACAAGTGGTGATGCAGGGCTTCGTGCGCTTCACCATTCCGCTCTGGCTGCGCCGAGCCATCACCATGGCCCCCGCCTTCGTGGTGATCGCCATGGGCCTCAACACCACTGAAATCCTGGTGTTGAGCCAGGTAGTGCTGAGCTTCGGCATCGCCCTCGCTCTCATTCCGCTGCTGATCCTGACCGGTGATCGCGCCCTGATGGGGGCACATCGCAATCACCCCGTCACCCAGGCCGTGGGGCGCCTCATCGTCGCCCTGGTGATCGGCCTCAATGCCTATCTGCTGATCACCACCCTCTAACGCCATCTTGAGGCTCATTGACCCGGGTTGATGAGCCTCTTCGCACTTTCGCGTATGCTGCTCCTTTCCCTTCTCATCATCTCGTTGCGGGAGCCCTGCCATGGAACATACCCGAGCCAGCTTCGTACTGGGCCACCATCAGGAACAGGCCAGCGTCGTCTGTTGCAAACAGGGGGATCCGACCCTGCTGGTCACCGACCTCACCCCCTTTCATCCCCAGAGCCACCTCTGGCCCGATCAACCCGGTGACGTGGGCACAGTGCGCTGGGAAGAGGGGGAAGCGGCCGTGGGCCCCTGCCGCATGGGCGCCATCAGTCCCGAGGGCGAGCTGTTCGTGGATACGGAGATTCCGGTCAAGCGGGGGGCGGATGGGTGGGCTTTCGTGGTGGTGCATCCCCTCGCCGGTTCCCATCACCTTGCCATTGGCTCGCCTGTGGAACTGACAGTGGATGCCGAGGCTCGCCATGCCCTGAGCCTGGGCCACAGCGCCTGCCACCTGGTGGCACTGGCCCTCAATCGGGCGCTCACGCCCTATTGGCGAAAGGAGACAAGCGAGCTGGACGCTCTCGGGCAGCCGGATTTCGATCGCCTCGCCATCCAGCACTCCCGGGTCGAGCCCAGAGGATCAAAGGAGCAGTACCGGATCGGCAAGAGCCTTCGGAAAAAGGGAATCAACAGCGAGGCATTGCTGGCCGACCTCGACAGGATAGCGCTCCAGGTCAACGAGCAGCTGATGCGCTGGCTCAAAGAGGGAGGCGAGATCCGCCGCAGCCGGGCCGGTGATGCCATCATCGATTCCCGCTACTGGCATGGCATGGTGGACGGTCGGGAGATCACCATTCCCTGTGGCGGCACCCATGTAAGCACTCTGACCGAGTTGGGCCAGGTTCAGGTGACGCTGGCCTCCAGTGAAGAGGGATTTACCCTCACCACCCGGGTCACTCCCTGAACCACCACAGCCTTCCTGATGCCGCACCGCCCTGACCGGGGCGGTGTCCCGACAGAGAGACCGCAGGCAGATCAGCGCGGCGGTATCTCACCCCGGGCTGACGACCACATGGCCACGGGGTAGCAAAAAAACCATGCGATGCACCACGGATGAGGGGCCACTTGCCCCTTTCCTGGCACCTGACGATGTCAGGCAGGCTCCCTTCGCATCCCCATGTGAGGGATGTCATCTTCCAGATACCCTTCCCCTTCGGCCACGAAACCATGCTGGCCGTAAAAACCTTGCAGGTGGGCCTGTGCACCGAGCCAGATACTGTGTGCAGGCCAGCGTGCCTCGCACTCTCTGACCGCTTGCACCAGCAGGCGGTGACCCAGTCCGCCCCCCCGCGACGTGGGAGAGGTAACCACGCGGCCGATGGCGGCGCCGCTGCCATCACCAATGCCGGGTGCCATGATGCGGGCATAGGCGGCCAGCAGATCGCCCTGATAGCCGAGCAGGTGCCAGACCCCTTCGCGGCGATCGAGCCCGTCCAGATCCTGGAAAGGGCAGGTCTGCTCCACCACGAACACCTCGGCGCGCAGGGCAAGCAGCTCATACAATTCATCAGTGGTCAGCTCGGACCAGGATTTCATACTCCAGTTCATGAATGACTCCTGTTTAATGGGGTCTGACAGCATAATCTTGCTCCCGACGAGGGGCATTAACCTTGGTTAAGTTGCCCCCCTTCTCATCCAATGCGGACATGGCCGACAAAGAGCCGATCTCTGCCCAGGTTCATCGGCAATCCCTTCTGGCTCAACCCTGATCGCGCGTTTTCAACCGCCTGCGGATGCGGCTCAGGCTGATGGGGGTGATCCCCAGATAGGCGGCAATCTGGTGATCCGGAACCCTGGCATCCAGCGCGGGGAAGCTTCGCAGAAAATGCTGATAGCGCGCCTCTGGGCCCCCGGTCAGCAGCAACAGCTCTTTCTCCTCCTTGATGCGCAGTTGCACTTCAAGGAGATGGTGATACCAGGCGGGCCAGCAAGGGAGTCGGCGCAGATCCGCCAGCGGAAGAAGCTGCAGCCGGCAAGGCTCCAGCGCCTCCACGCTGTAGCGGGCGGGCTCACCACTGAGCAGGTGGTGGAAGTCGATAAACTCGTCCCCCTCCCAATAGAACTCCTTGATGTACTCGCGGCCATCCGCCAGCACCACCTTGGCCCGCAGCAACCCCTCCTCCACTCTGACCAGCAGCGCCGGACTGTCGCCGGCATGCCAGAGGCAGGTGCGAGGGGGCAAGGTCAGGGAGCGGACAAAAGAGAGGAGGCGCTCGGCCTCCTGCTCATCTGCAACCCGTTCCCAGACAAAGGGGGGTCTGTCGGTCATCGTCTTGTCAGACGCGGCGCTGGCGCACGGCTTCGAACAGGCAGACACCGCTCGCCACCGAGACGTTGAGGCTGGATACTGCCCCCGCCATCGGGATGCTCACCAGCTCGTCGCAATGTTCGCGGGTCAGGCGGCGCATCCCCTTGCCTTCGGCCCCCATCACCAGCGCCATGGGGCCGGTGAGTTTGGCCTGATAGAGATCGTGATCCGCCTCGCCGGCGGTACCCACGATCCAGACGCCGCGCTCCTGCAGCTCGCGCAGGCTGCGGGCCAGGTTGGTGACCTGGATGAGCGGCACCACTTCGGCGGCGCCACAGGCGACCTTGCGCACCACGGACGTGAGGCCTGTGGCCTTGTCCCGCGGCACGATCACCGCATGTACCCCGGCCGCATCGGCACTGCGCAGACAGGCGCCGAGATTGTGCGGGTCGGTCACCCCATCCAGTACCAGCAGGAAGGGCGCTGTCTCTTGCGCCGCCAGACCGTCCAGCAGGCTGGCCAGGTCGTGCTCGGCCAGCTTGGGCGCTTCAATCACCTTGGCCATGATGCCCTGGTGATTGTTGCCTTCCGCCTTGTCATCCAGCGTCTTGCGGTTCACGCTCTGCACCCTGATACCGAGGGATTCCAGCTCGGCCAGCAGGGGATGCAGCCGCTCGTCATCGCGGCCCTTGAGAGCCCACACCTCGATGAAGCGCTCGGGGGTGCGCTCCAGCAGCGCGGAGACGGCGTGAATGCCGTAGATCAGTTCAGTACTCATTTAGTGCTCTTGGCCTTGTCGCGAGCCTTTTTGCTCGGTCGTCTGTTGCTGGGCTTGGCACGGCCACCCTTGTCGGATTTACCGCTCTCCTTGCCCTCTTTGCGTTTCTCGTGGCGCTGGGCGCTCTTGGCCTTCTCTTTCTTGATCTCGGCCTGCTTGCGCGCCATCTCCTTGGCGTTCTTGCCGGTGGCCTTGAGGGGCTCTTCCACCATCACGAAGTCGATCTTGCGATCGTCCAGGTTCACGCCCATCACCTTGACCCGCACCTTGTCACCCAGACGGTAGCGGCGGCGGAAGTTCTCGCCGATCAGCTGCTGGTGCAGCGGGTCGAACTGGTAGTAGTCGTTGGTGAGGGTGCTGACGTGCACCAGACCGTCGATGTGGATCTCCGCCAGACGCACGAAGAAGCCAAAACCGGTGACGCTGGCGATGACGCCGTCAAACTCGTCACCCACGTGATCCAGCATGTACTCGCACTTGAGCCAGTCTGCCACGTCGCGGGTGGCATCATCGGCACGGCGCTCCGTCATGGAGCAGTGCTCGCCCATCGGGTCCACTTCTTCCAGCTGGTAGTGGTAGCCACCGCTCGGCGTCCACTTGTGGCGCAGGTTGCCCTGCTGCTCCTTGGCGGTCTGGTACTTGATCGCCCGGTGCAGGATGAGATCCGGGTAACGACGGATTGGCGAGGTGAAGTGAGCGTAGGACTTCAGGGCCAAGCCGAAGTGACCGATGTTGTCGGCCTGATAGATGGCCTGACGCATGGAGCGCAGCAGCATGGTGGAGAGCAGTTCCGCATCCGGGCGCCCTTCGAATTTGGCGGCCAGGTCGGCAAAGTCCTTCGGCTCGGGCTCCAGGCCCCCCTTGAGCTCCAGACCCAGTTCGGCCAGGAAGTCGCGGAAGCCGGTCAGACGCTCCTCGCCCGGGCGGTCGTGCACCCGGAACAGGGCGGCGGCCTCGTTCTTCTCGATGTAGCGGGCGGCTGCCACGTTCGCCTGGATCATGCACTCTTCGATGATCTTGTGGGCGTCATTGCGCACCAGCGGTACGATACGGTCGATCTTGCGCTGGGCGTTGAAGATGAAGCGGGTCTCCTCGCTCTCGAACTCCACCGCACCGCGTTGATGACGGGCATGCTTGAGCGCCTTGTAGAGGTTGCTCAGCTCCTCGATGTGGCCCACCAGCGGATCATACTGCTGACGCAGCTTGGGATCCCCGTCCAGGATCGCCGCTACCTTGGTGTAGGTCAGGCGAGCGTGGGAGTTCATTACCGCTTCGTAGAACTTGTAGCCGGACATGCGGCCGGCGGCGGAGATGGTCATCTCGCACACCATGCAGAGCCGGTCGACCTGCGGGTTCAGGGAACACAGACCGTTGGAGAGCACCTCCGGCAGCATGGGCACCACGAACTCGGGGAAGTAGACCGAGTTGCCGCGCTGATAGGCTTCGGTGTCGAGGGCCGTGCCCGGTTTCACATAAGCCGAAACGTCCGCGATGGCGACCCACAGGCGCCAGCCACCACCGCGCTTGGCTTCACAGAAGACGGCGTCATCAAAGTCGCGGGCGTCTTCCCCGTCGATGGTCACCAACGGCAGGGCGCGCAGATCGATGCGACCCTCTTTGGCCTTCTCCGGCACCTGCTCGCCGAGACCGGCGACCTCCTTGGTCACCTCTTCCGGCCAGGTGTGCGGAATGCCGTGGGTACGCAGGGCGATCTCGATCTCCATGCCGGGCGCCATGTTCTCACCCAGGACTTCCAAGACGGTGCCGACCGCATTGAAGCGGGCAGTGGCGCGCTGGTTGATGCGCACGACCACGACCTGGCTCTGGCGAGCTCCCTTGTTCTCCCCTTCCGGGATGATGATGTCCTGGCCGATGCGGCTGTCATCGGGTACCACGAAACCGACGCCGTTCTCGACGAAGTAACGACCGACGATGTCCGCCTCGCGGGATTTGAGCAGGCGCACCAGACGCGCTTCCTGACGACCCTTGCGATCGATCTCGGTCGGCTGCACCAGGGCATAGTCGCCATGCATCAGGCGCTGCATCTCACGGTTGTTCAGGAAGAGATCCGCTCCACCACCCTCGGGGCGCAGAAAACCGAATCCATCTTTGTGGCCAAGCACATAGCCTTTGACCAGATTCAGGCGATCCGGCAGGGCGTAACATTGGTTGCGGGTGAACACGAGCTGCCCGTCGCGCTCCATGGCGCGCAGACGACGTCGCAAGGCTTCCAACGGCTCTTCATCGGTCAGCTTGAGGACCTTGGCCAGCTCTTCCCGGGACATGGGTTTTTCATGGCCCTTGATGAGCTCCAGCAGCATCTCGCGACTGGCGATGGGGTTTTCGTATTTTTCGGCCTCGCGTTGGAGGAAAGGATCTTTTTGAGACATAAGCAGGCCTTAGGGTAGGTAATAACGCAGACATTATATCGGAGGGGGGAGCTAATGGCATCCATCGACTGCCTTTTGGCCATTCTCTCTGTCATACTGGACACAGTTTGCAGGTATGTGAGACTCGGAACTCATGAGCAAGGACTCGTTCGCCCAATCTGCCGCCTATTTGAAACAGGCGGTTCCCCTGATGATCAAGTATCAAATTCCCACCACGCCGAACAACTATCACCTTTGGTACAGCTATGTCTCCGGCGACATGCCCGAACTCAACCATGCCGTCGATCAGGCGATAAAACAACAGGGGACCTTCTCCCTGACCACCTGTGAGCGTCTCTACCACCAGCACCTTGCAGCCCAGGACGAGCAGCAGATCGAGGCGATGAAACTCAACCTGGCGGCAATGGCCAGCGAGCTGAGTCACTCGATGCAGGATGCCATCTCCGATACCGGGCTGTTTCAGGAGATGCTCGACAAGAGTTTCGACAAGCTGAGCAAGATAGACGACGAGGGGCTCAGCCTGGAAGACACCATGGGGATCCTGCGGGATCTCGTGCGCGAGTCGCGTGACGTACGCATGTCCACCCTCCACTTTCGCAACCAGCTCAGCAGCGCCGAGAAAGAGATAAAGGAGCTGAAACAGGCCCTGAACGAGACGAGGAAGCTGGCCACCGAGGACCCGCTCACGTCTCTGCTCAATCGACGCGCCTTCGATCTCGAGATGGACAGCCTCATCCGCAGCAAGCAGCCCTTCTCCCTGATCCTGACCGATATCGATCGCTTCAAGAACTTCAACGACGAATACGGACATCTGCTGGGGGACCAGGTGCTGCGCATCGTCGGCAAGCGACTGCGAGAGGCCAGCAAGGAGGGCATAACCGCCTATCGCCTGGGGGGTGAGGAGTTTGCCCTCTTGGTGCCAAACCGCGCCCTGGCGCTGACCCGCCAGATGGCCGAGAGCCTGCGTCGCGTCATCGAGCGGATGTCAATTCTGGATCGCAAATCCGGGCGACGCATCGATCACATCACCGCCTCGTTCGGCGTGGGGGAATACATCCCTCAGGAGACGGCAGACACCCTGATCGAGCGTACCGACAAGCTGCTCTACAAGGCCAAGGAGCTGGGACGCAATCGGGTGATGCCACTGCCCTCCTGATCCCACCAGATGCAAAAAGGCCGGTCATTGACCGGCCTTTTTCATGCTTTCCTTATCGGGATCAGAGGCTTTTCAGCTTCTCTTCCGGCAGGGCCAGCTCGTCATTGTGGTTGACACCGATACCGCGCTCCAGCACATGGCGGGCGATGGCATGGGCCTCTTCCAGCGAGTGCATGCTGTAAGTACCGCACTGGTATTCGTTCAGCTCAGGGATCTTGCTCTGCTCCTGCACGGTCAGCACGTCGCTCATGGCGGCCTGCCAGGCAGCGCCAACACGGGCTTCATCCGGCGCACCGATCAGGCTCATGTAGAAGCCGGTGCGGCAGCCCATGGGAGAGATGTCGATGATCTCCACCCCATTCCCATTGAGATGGTCACGCATGAAGCCGGCAAACAGATGCTCCAGAGTATGGATGCCGCGCTCGGAGAGGATCTCCTCGTTCGGCACGCAGAAACGCAGGTCGAACACGGTGATGGTGTCCTTGTTCGGGGTCTGCATGGTCTTCGCCACCCGCACTGCCGGGGCGGCCATGCGGGTATGGTCGACGGTAAAACTGTCCAATAACGGCATTTCTGACTCCTGATTTGGTTACCAGAACCAGCCCCCGCTGGAGAGCTGATCCTTGCATTGTCGATACTGGGCACCGTAGCGCTGGGCACGGGCCTCCACCTTGCGGGAGACCTTCATCAGCCATCCCTTGCTGCGGTAGCTGCCACGTCGGTAGCCCCCCCAGCCTTCGTGATAATTGAGATACTGGCCATAGGCATCCCACTTGGACGTGCCGTTGAGCCGCTGTGCCTTGTGAGTGTACCAGCCCATGAAATCGATGGCGTCGGCAAAGTCGTCGCGATCGCTCCAGCCGTTGCCGGTTTCCCGCTGGTAGTCGGCCCAGGTTTCGTCTTTCACCTGGGCATAGCCGTAGGCTGAACTGGCCCGCCCGGTGGGGATGAAGAGGAAATACTGCATCGGCGGCTGGGCATCGTGCACGAAGGAGGACTCCTGGTACATCATGGCCATCACTACCTGGACAGGTGTCCCCCACTTCTCGTTCATCTTGAGCGCCGCCTCGTGCCATTCGGGTTTCTCCCGAAAGATCTGGCACAGGTTTTCCGGCTGGGCCGGCGGCCGGGTACTGCACGCGGTGAGTGCCATCAAGCACGCCGCCACGACCCCGATACGGTACAACGACATCAGAACGACAGACTCTTGCTGTTCATCACAGGGCACATCCACCACATCAGATCGCGTCTTCGTTCTCTTCACCAGTACGAATACGAATGACGCGCTCTACCTCGCAGACGAAGATCTTGCCATCACCGATCTTGCCGGTACGCGCTGTGTTCTGGATGGCTTCCAGGCAGGCATCGAGATCCTCGTCCTGCACCACCAGCTCCACCTTGACCTTGGGCAGGAAGTCGACCATGTACTCGGCACCGCGATAGAGCTCGGTATGGCCCTTCTGGCGGCCGAACCCCTTGACCTCGGACACTGTCATGCCGTTGATGCCGATCTCGGCCAGGGCCTCGCGCACATCGTCCAGCTTGAACGGTTTGATGATGGCTTCAATCTTCTTCATGGTGACTCCTTACCAGTTCTGTTTGCCGAACCCGGACGTGATGGGATAGCGGCGGTCCTTACCAAAGTTGCGAGCCGTGATGCGGGGGCCGACGGCGGCCTGACGGCGCTTGTATTCGTTGAGATCCACCAGACGGATCACCTTGCGTACCACCGCCTCTTCGAAACCTTCCGCCACCATGTCGGCGACAGACGCATCCTCTTCCACGTAGCGCTTGAGGATGGCATCCAGAATGTCATAGGGGGGCAGGCTGTCCTGGTCCACCTGATCAGGTGCCAGTTCGGCCGACGGGGGACGATCGATGACCCGCTGCGGGATCACGTACTCCACGCTGTTGCGATATTCGCACAGCTTGAAGACCAGGGTCTTGGGGACGTCCTTGAGCACATCAAAGCCACCCGCCATGTCGCCATACAGCGTGGCATATCCCACGGCCATCTCGCTCTTGTTGCCAGTGGTCAGCACGATACGGCGGCGCTTGTTGGACAGCGCCATCAAGAGTACACCGCGGCAGCGGGCCTGCAGGTTCTCTTCGGTGGTGTCGCGGGCGTTCCCTTCAAACAGAGGTGCCAGCTGCGTCATGAAGCCTTCGAACATGGGTTCGATGGAGATGATGTTGAACTCCACCCCCATCCGCTCGGCCTGCTCCTTGGCATCCTCCACGCTCATCTGGGCGGTGTATCGGAACGGCATCATCACCGCCTGCACCTTGTCCGCCCCGATGGCGTCGGCCGCAATGGCCAGGGTCAGCGCCGAGTCGATACCACCGGAGAGGCCCAGCACGGCGCCCTGAAAACCGTTCTTGGTGACATAGTCGCGCACCGCCAGCACCAGGGCCTGATAGGTCTCGGCCAACGGCTCCAGCGGTGCGGCGGGTTCCCGCTCCTTCACCGGCTGACCATCGGCAAAGCGCACCAGCGCCAGCTCTTCGGCAAATGGAGCAAGCTTGTGGGTCAGCTCGCCCTGGCTGTTGAACACTTTGGAGCAGCCGTCGAAGATCAGCTCGTCCTGGCCGCATACCTGGTTGAGGTAGATGAGCGGCAGGCCGGTCTGATCGCAGCGTTCCGCCATCAGCTCGCGGCGGATCCAGGGTTTTTCCTGATCATAAGGAGAGGCATTGATGGTGAGCAGCAGCTCGGCCCCCGCCGCCTTGGCGGCCAGCGCCGGACCCGGCTGCCAGAGATCTTCGCAGATGAGTAGACCCAGATTGTGACCACGGAAGGGAACCACACAAGTCTCGGTCGAGACGGTGAAGTAGCGCTTCTCGTCGAATACCCCGTAGTTGGGCAAATCCTGCTTGAAGTAACGGGCAATCAGCTGGCCCTGCTCATAGAGGGAAGCCGCGTTGTAGAGCGCCTCTCCTTCACGCCAGGGATGCCCCACCAAAATGGCACAGTTGCCCTGCCATTCGACAACACGAGCCAACGCGGCTTCGACCCGGATCATCAGGTCGGCGCGCAGCAACAGATCTTCTGGTGGATAGCCGGTCAGGGCCAGCTCGGAGCAAACCAGCAGATCGGCACCTTGCTGTTCGGCCTGAGCGGCCGCAGCGAGCACTTTGTCAGTGTTATCTTCGATGGCGCCTACCGTCAGATTCAACTGGGCAAGCATCAGAGAGAGGGCTTTTGCCATGGCGATGCATCTTGAATTCGAAAATGATGGGGAATGATAAAGAAAAGGGGGGCAATCTGCCAGTTCAAGACAGGCGTAACCGTGTGACAGCAACCAGCGGGAAGGATAAGCTGTAGATAGTCACGGAACGACAGGCCTTCGCAGATATGAAAAACGCCGGATTTACCCTGATGGAGTTGATGATAGCCATTGCGCTGGGCGTCATTCTGTTGGGGATTGGTATTCCTTCCCTCTCTAACCTGCTTGGCAGCAATAATTTGGCGACACAGGAAAAAAGCCTTCTCAACCACTTAAACTATGCCAGACAACAGGCTATCTCTAACCAGCAAACGGTTACTCTCTGCCTGACCACTATCAATAATTCTGTAGAAGAGTGCGTTACTGCCAATCAAAATGGAGCGACCCGGCAGATCGCTTTTATCGATACTAATAGCGATCAGAAGCTCAATGGCAGCGAAACAACTCTGACGGCAAGTCCCGAGTTTCCTGCAGAACTGGCCATTTCTGCAGATGCACAGGCGCTGCGCTTCACCCCAGATGGCACCATTACGTCTGACAGCGAGGTCACCTTTTCACTTTGTGTAAGCGGCGAAAAGGGCGTTCAGATTGAAGTTATGCCTGCCGGACGTGCCCATAGCCAGGCAAGTGGTGCTGTATGTCCATGACCTGCGTTAACTACCGCGAAACACACACGAGCACAAAAGGATCCATTTCAATCCAATAACTATGCTTAGAGTCTCTTTTGAACAAGGACTCATACGCTATGGCACGAAATGGATTTACCCTGCTTGAGTTTTTGATATCGGCAAGCCTGACAACCATCCTGCTGACCTTGGGACTGCCGTCATTGGCAAATCTGCTAACATCTACCGACAGCGACATCTACACAAGAAACCTGCAGGACCACCTGATCTTCGGCCAACGGCAAGCCATCACACAGCAGCAACCCGTCACAGCATGTCTTGCCCTGCCTGTCAGAAACTCCACAAAAGAAGGTTGTGTACTCGCAAATCAAACCGGCGCTCAGCGCATGCTTATCTTTATCGACACCAATCAGGATCGCCAATTCGATATTGCAAATGGCGATATCTTGTTATCAGCAACAGAACCCTTTCTTGAAAAACATACCGTGACGGCCAATCGACAATTTGTGCGATTTAGTCCAGATGGCACTGCGATTGGCACCAATATGACACTCCGGTTTTGTATCGACCAGGCACCCCGAGTCGATATCATCGTTTCCCCATCCGGCAGAAGCAGAAGCGAAAAAAAGGGGCTGAGTTGTTCTTAGCCCCTTTACCCTACTCAATAACCAACGTTATCTGGGTTGGATTTCATCTTGTTTTTTTGCATCAGCCAGCGAAAAGGTAGCCGCCAAAGGAACGCACTCGATTACCTCTGTGACAAGATGCACCACCCCATCAATCTCATAACCTTTCTGTTTAAACACCCTGACCAGATTTGCCTTGCTCGTATCAGCAACCGGTTGCTGCAACACCATCTGCACGCCACCTTCCAGAGTGACATAACATTTCATGTCTTCCGTTTGAGCATGAACCAACAAGGGTAAGCCCACACACCAGAGCAGCATGCGTTTCATCCCTGTTCTCCTTCATAGAGATAGATTTTCTTGGGGGACATATCCATTTTTGCCTCTTCCGCACCTTGTGAGCATTCTCCTTCACCGGTACAGCGCTCAGGCTCTCCCTTCCCATCATCTTTGAGGATGACCTCCTTGCCCGGAGCACCACCTATAATCCTGATCCGGCCATCATCCCCACCATGAATAACCAGATCATCAGCAACCTTATTTTGCACCTCTACGTAACGCTGAATAACTTCCTGATTGTTGCTATCCAGTACATATTTGAACGAAGTGCCATAGTGCATATCAATCATATATTGGCGCATGGCACCGATCGATTGAATCGTACATTGTTGGAAGTCCTGTACCTGAGGTAAGAAGGAGGTGAAATAAAGCTTGCCTTGCAACACCAAACCAGCCCCCATTGATTTTTCACCGCTTTCATTGAGCCAGAATTTCCATCCCAACTTGCTGGTCAACGCCTTGGTGGTGTTTACAATCTGATCTTCATTCAAACCCGTAAAGGGATCACTGGTCACATCGTAGAGATCGTTCAGTGTGATACTTGATGGCACCGCTGGTTCAGACGTTGTCCCAAACAAGGTTGGATTAACATTGTAGTCACGTAGCATCACATACACATTTTGGGTTGTCGCTTCTGAGGAAGGACGATTTCTATCACCACTGCCTATCAATACGGCATCAAATGGACGCTCACTGTAAAGATAATTTGTACCATCATACTTCCAACCTTTATTGATGGTGCGCACCAATAAGGGCTGAGTAAAGAAGCGACGGTCGTCTGCCAGTTTCTTATCACCCTCACTTAAATGGGCATTACCCAAACTGGCAAATTTGATGGCCGTCCATTTGGATTTTTCTGTCCCCTTCATGTCGATGCGCCAGATCTGGCCACCGGTATCTCCTGCATAGATTCGGTCTGAAATACCATCTCCATCACTATCCAGCACGGAGACAGAGCCAGGCATGCTATAAACCATGCCTGCAACTTGTTTGTTGGTTGCACTGGCCGCATCTGGGGTAAAGCTGAACAACAGCGTGCCGGCCTCAGCATCCACGATATAAATACCCAACCCTTCACTGTCTTCAGCCCCCTGGCCCAAATAGCTCTTGGCCTGATCATAACCTCCAGAGAATATCAGGACTGGCTTATAGGTTTTTTTACCATTGGTTTCTGTGTAATAACCGGGAATAAACGCAACCTCGGGGATCGACCAGGTTTCACCCAGGTTGCTGAAACCGGCGCTGTTTTTATCCAACCGCCACATAAGCGAAGGGGAGTCCGGATCG
The DNA here is from genome assembly GCF_040908005.1 of Aeromonas sp. s1(2024). Taxonomy (NCBI): domain Bacteria; kingdom Pseudomonadati; phylum Pseudomonadota; class Gammaproteobacteria; order Aeromonadales; family Aeromonadaceae; genus Aeromonas; species Aeromonas sp. s1(2024). The sequence goes on from NZ_JBFOCW010000070.1 coordinate 39,264, forward strand.
GATATATTCAACGCATAATAGGCCTTGCCACCACCGCGCAACCCGGTAAATAACCACACTTTGTCACCTTGTGACGACTTGATATGACCATCTTTGACTTGCTCATTGACCAGCACAGTGGGCGATGAATCTACACCATATAGATGAGCCGATGAATCCAGGTTTTCTCGCAGCGCTTTCTGACTGGCAATAAATTGATAGGGCATAACGGCCCAGCTTTCATCAACCGTGGTGCCGCTGTCTTTAAACATATGCAAGAAGCCGGCATTACTTCCCATCACAATGCGCAAGTCAGGTGTACATGTAGTCTGTCCTGTCGACTTTGTACAACCGTAGTTGATCACTAATGGCCGTGAATGCAACGGGTCACCAAGAATATGCTCCCGATTATCTGTTCTATCACCATCCTGATTCTCATCAAACGCATCAATACCCTTGGTCCAATTAAGCAGGTCATCCATGCTATCAGCACTATCAAGTTTCATGACAGTGCGTAGCTGCGTCGCCCCGCCTGCCATACCCTCAAGAGCAGACTGGCTAAAGGGAGTTAATGTATTAGTGGAAGGGGGAATAATATAAAGATTGCGATTGGTTTTAGCTGCCAGCATCTCTTGTACCCCACCCTCGGCAACCTTGTTACCATCACTGGTGGATGACCAATAGGTTCTTGCTGACTCAAGAATTGTTCCATCACTGGATATCGCAGGTAAGCCACTCTGATCGACTACATAACCCTTATCTGGATTCAGAACCAGCTTTTTAAGATTGCCCTTCCATCGTGGACCAGAACCAGGCTCAAACATTGCATAATAAATATTATTCAGACTGCGAGTACGGTCAAAGTTATTAGTGGCAATGGCGGGAGAGACCAACGAGGTATTCATTTTCAAGATAGCTAGCAATGATGATTTTAATGCTTCGTTAAGTTGGGTTGCATCGGTTGCTGGATAGTATTTACCCCCACCACGACGAGCGGTCTCTGCCAATAATGCACCGGCCCCCTTAATTGCTTCATCTCCAAAACCCACGGTGAATGTTGTGACTGTTTGTTTGCCTATAGCCGAGGTGTTTACATCATTGTTTTTCATATATCCGGCAAGTGCAGCAAGATAGCTTTTTTCACCAGAAGACCCATAACTAACCAAGCCGCCATAAGCAACCTTATCCTCTGTAGATAACGTGCTGATCAGGTTGGCGACAAGGGAATCTGCTGCTTTATCATTGGTTGGTTCACCATCTGTCATATAGATGATATAACCATTATTGGAACATTTATCATAGGGGGTTTTATATATACCCGATGTTACTTCAGCATTGCTATCCCGCTTTGGAGTACGATTTACATCATCGTCACCAAAGTACACCCCCAAACCGCCAAAGTATCTATATGATTCATATAGTGTTTCACATAAGGGAGTCCAAGTGTCAGAGCTCAAACTATTTACCTTGTCAATCAAATCCTGCGCACCGCTTTTACCAGAGGTGAGGATGGCATCGTTACCTACAATATTGCGGATTATTCTTCCGCCATTTCTACTACCTGGTTCATTGCCATCATTGTAGTTAAAAACAGCCAGACCAAAATCGACAGCTGGCGTAGCCAAAACCAGTTCTTTGACTGCATCCTGAGCAACTTTCAATCGAGTTTGTGTTGACACACCTGTACTACCGTAATACCAACGGACATAATTTGCCGTAAATAATGAGATCTGGGTAGAACTACCACTAGCAAGAGCATTGGCTACATTTGATGTGTAAAACCAGCTTCCCGTTGTGCGATTTGGCTTGTCAACGGGATAACCATCAACAATATATGTTGAATATGGACCTGAATATTGATTGTTTGCGTTTTTCTCATCAATATCTTGCTGGCAATCTGCAATTATTATACTGTAAATATCAAAATCATTTAGAGAACGCCAACGCCCCTTTCTATTTTTATCATATATTTCATATCCCCAAACTCGTGACTGAAATCGGCCCACATTATTTAGAGGGCCTTTAGATGTCGCACATGCATTTAAGTTCTCACTAAAACGTTTGGTACTGTTGATAGTGGGAACTTTTCCATCACTGGAGAAATAGATGAAGCGATTACTATTATTAACATCTGGATCATTAGCCAATGATGGATAACTTATCGATGAGTCATAAGGCTCTTTAGCAACTTCGGTTGTATTTTTCATACTCCCCGAGTTATCGAAAATAAAGAGCACCTTAGGGCGGAAGTCCCCCGCCTTGGCAAAGTCATAAATAAACAACTCGGTATCATCGGAATAGCCAGTGCCTACAGCTAAAGATGTCCCTGATATTCCGCAACACAATACCAGCAAGCTTGTTAATAAACAGTTCCTTATGTTCATTACTGGCTCCCTAATTGGCACTGAGCAAGGGTTGTTCTACCCCGGCAGTAAAGGTCATTTGGCTATTCACCTTGCCATAAGCACTGGATGTGGTGGCTTCAGCATAACGACAAGCTGGCGTTACATTCTGGCTACTGGCTTCAAATTTGCGTTTACATACACTTTCTGTATTGACTGTCAGGGTTGTAGCTGGAGTAGTAGTGCCTATTGCAGCTGAAACCCCAATAGCCTGTGTTGCAATTTGTGTTGAGAGAGAAGTATCGCTCAATGCAGACTCCAGAGTACCTTCAACTTCGTGCTCCACTCGTTGCAAACTGGCACTAGAACCCGCCATCTTCAGACTCATACCACTGGACTGCATGACGACTACTGCAATCAGAGTCAAGGGAACCAGAATAACCAGTGCAACAATTAATGCTACACCCTGGTTTTTTTTAACCAATCTCATGTTCCACCTCGGGTGGTAATTTGTTGATTGCGTAATGCAATACTGCTTTCCAAGAGCAGACGGCGATAACCATCACCACCACCATCAACCGTGATATTACCGAGTTGATAGCTATTGTTATTCTTATAGCGACTTGACTCCCGAGCAGCTCTAATCAGCAAGAAAAGCCGAGCCCCCAATACTCGCCCTTCATTCCAGCGCTGTGTTGTCATTTGGTCCGTTGATATATATCTGTCTATACGTCCATCAGGGATCAAGGAGTCGTCAACACCATACATCAGCACCATATGTTCAACGCCTTCGGCCATAGCGCCACCAATCAGAGCAGAACCACCATTGACGGTCAAATAGCGCTTGCGTAAAACAGGAACACCATCTTCTTGTGACAGGTAATAAATATAGTGCTGGTATTCCCAGATCTGGCTCTCATTATTGGCACCAAAGAGTGGTCGGGTTTCACTTCCCTTGATGATTCTCGCCTCCTGACTATTGGCTGCCATATAAAAGCGGTTTGTATCCAATCCCTCTGATGCTGGTATAGGACGCCCTACCAGTCGCTTGATACTGATAACATCCGAGTTTTCCACCCGATCAGCAGCGAGAATACAAGCGAATCCAGCCAATCCTTTGGTGGTTGATACCCGGCTTACCCATAGCCCCCTGATGGAACCAGCATTTGATGGCAAACTACCGACAGAGCGCTCATCCAGGCAATCGCTACTAGCAGGAACAATGCTGCCAGCACTGAGGCTCAGAGAAGAACCAACTTGTGTTGACTGGCCGGTATAAGCCCCAAAAAAACCAGCCCATTTGATATCTTGGCTAATCAGCCGAATGGCCAGCCGACCATTCTCCTGTAATTCACTTTGATCAAAGGCATCTTCAGAGCTGGAGCGAGACATCACAAAAACAGTGAATACCCCCGCCAACAAAAATAGACCGAGCAGCATAGCGACCAGCCACTCTACCAGCGTGAAACCGCGAGAAATCATAAAGTCGTCGTCAGAATAAACTGGCGCCTCGAAAGATTATTTGCTGTCGAGAGTTGACACTCATTGATCAGCGTTGCTGCGGCAGCAGCAGCTCCCCCATCAGATATCTCTTGCTTGCCAGCCCAGAATATCCCGACAGCCAATACATTATTGGCCCGCCGCACCACGCAGCCTATCGGTGAAATCAAGGAAGATGCCGCCCCCGAAACACTGGCCCCAAGCAAGGCTTGTTGCCAGTAGTGAAGGTCGGCATTACGTAAATCTGCAGCACTGCACGCACTGATTGTGCCATCTGCAGCGGCGCATGTCGGGCGTGGCAAGTTGGCGGCAAGATTAACGGTTACTGCACCGGATGCGGTCCAGCTATCGCGATTTATTCGTACTCGTTCAACCATATCGTTAGCCAACCAGCTGGCGATAGTACGCTGACGAGCTTCATAACTGGCAAATTTGGAATGGGTTTGCAAAGCAACCAGACCAAGCAGCCCCAGTGACAGGATGACTGCGGTGATCATCACCTCCAGCAGGCTGAATCCTCTCTCATGTGATGAAACATGAATGGCCATGGCTATTCCCAACAGCTATTGCTAGCTGCACCAGAGGCACTTTTGACGCCCAACTGATTAATCGAAAACACCGTGCAATCGGTATCTTTGGCTTGGGCCGTCGCCGCGCCAGCACTGGCTGACAAGGTGTAGGTGTTGCCTGATACGGCAATGGATAATTGATACAGGCCATTTTCAGATGCACTACTGATACCAAGAGCAGCAGCAGAGGATGCATACTGATTGAAATCCATAAAATAGGTTTCTTGCCGATTGGCTGCATTGAGCAGCATGCTCTTGGCTTCGACACGATGGCTGGTCAGCACATATTGCTGATAGGAGGGATAAGCGATGGTGCCAAGAATCGCCACGATGGCGACGACAATCATCAATTCAATGAGAGAAAAGCCTCGATAGAACCCAATCATATCCCATCCTTGGTGACTGGCGGTTCATATAGTCTAATGCCGGATAGGTCGCAACGACAAATCCGGCATCAGGAACATAACTCTTTATTCTCAGGCCATCCTGGCCACATTCAAATAATTCTAAGCTCGGGCGGCACTTCAAACACCACATTCTCTTCTCGGCCAGGATGCTCGGTCACTATCTTGCCTCCCAGCTCGCGCAGACGAGCAATGACATTCTGAACCAGCACATCGGGGGCTGACGCACCCGCCGTGACCCCGATACGGACAACCCCGTCCAGCCATTGCGGCTCAATCATGGAGGCATCGTCGATGAGGTAGGCCTTGGCGCCCACCTTCTCGGCCAGCTCCCGCAGACGGTTGGAGTTGGAAGAGTTGCGCGACCCCACCACCAGCATGGCGTCCACCAGCCCGGCCATCTCCCGCACCGCATCCTGGCGGTTCTGGGTGGCGTAGCAGATGTCATCCTTACGCGGCCCCTGGATCTTGGGGAAGTGCGCACGCAAGGCATCGATGACATCCGAGGTCTCGTCCACGCTGAGTGTCGTCTGGGTCACGAAGCAGAGGTCGTCCGGGTTCTTCACCTTGAGTTTGGCCACATCTTCCGGCGTCTCCACCAGATACATGCCACCCTCACTGTTCTCGTACTGTCCCATGGTGCCGATCACCTCGGGGTGGCCGGCATGGCCGATGAGCACGGCTTCGGAGCCCTTGCGACTGGCGCGATGGACCTCCATGTGCACCTTGGTCACCAGCGGACAGGTGGCATCGAACACCTTGAGGGCGCGGGATTTGGCCATCTCGCGCACGACCTTGGCGACACCGTGAGCGGAGAAGATGACGATGCTGTCATCCGGCACCTCGTCCAGCTCTTCGACGAAAACGGCACCCGCCTCCTTGAGCTTGTTCACCACGTAGCGGTTGTGCACCACTTCGTGACGGACATAGATCGGGGCACCGAACTTCTCCAGCGCGCTCTCGACGATGCTGATGGCCCTGTCGACACCGGCACAGAAGCCACGGGGGTTAGCCAGCAGAATATCCATCAGTGCACCTTCTCCTCGTCATCAACCCCCAGGATCTCCACCTCGAAGGTGACGGTGTGACCGGCCAGGGGGTGGTTGAAATCGACCGTGACCGACATCCCTTCCACCGCCCGGATGATCCCGGGCAGTTCGCTGCCGTTGGGCTGGTCGAACAGAATGATGGTACCCACCTTGGGCTCAACTTCGTTACCGAACTTGGCGCGATCGAGATGGTAGATGTTGTCAGGATTGGAAAGGCCAAACGCCTCTTCCGGCGCCAGGGTAAAGCTCTTGCTCTCCCCTTCGCGCAGCCCCAGCAGGCATTGCTCGAAGCTCGGCGTCAGACTGCCGTCTCCCATCCGCAGACGGGCAGGCTTGCCGTGCAGCGCCGTGCTGTCCGCCACCGAGCCATCTTCCAGTTTGATAGAGAAATGGAACAGCACGCTGCTGTCCGCAGCAATCAGCTGGCTCATAAGGTCGCGTCCTGTTTTTTCTCACCACGGAAGCCATCCAGCACGATCATGGCGGCACCGATGAAGATGAAGCTGTCAGCCAGATTGAACGCCGGCCAGTGGGCGCGCTGCCAGTAAAAGTCGAGGAAGTCGACCACATGGCCCAGCACCAGCCGGTCAAACACGTTGCCGAGCGCCCCGCCGATGATCAGGCTGTAGGCGATACCGCTCCAGCGCTGGGTGACCGACTGCTTGCGCAGCCAGTGGATCAGCAGGCCGCAGATGGCGAACGCCAGCACGGCGAAGAACCAGCGCTGCCAGCCCCCCTGATCTGCCAGGAAGCTGAAAGCAGCGCCCTTGTTGTAGACGTGGACCAGGTTGAAGAAGGGGGTGATCTCCACCCCCGGGTAGCCAAATGGCAGCAGTTTGACCACGGCGAGCTTGCTCGCCTGGTCCAGTACGAAGGCCAGCACCGCCAGCCACAGCCAACGCAGGCCGCTTTTATGTTGAGTCATGTTCATCAGGCAAATTGACGCGTTTCGCCGTCACCCTCGACGTTGGTGACGCAGCGGCCACAGATCTCTTCGTGACCCGCGATGGTACCCACGTCCTCTACATGGTGCCAGCAGCGGTCGCACTTGGCGGCGGCAGACTGGGCAACGCAGAGCCACAGGTCATCGCGCTCAGTTGCCACTGCCTCTGCCGGTGCAGCATCGACGCTGACCACCTTGGCCTTGGAGGTGAGCAGCACGAAGCGCAGCTCATCGGCCAGGGCGTTCAGACGCGCGGCCAGCTCCGGCTTGGCGAACAGGGTCAGCTCGGCCTGCAGAGAACCGCCGATGCGCTTCTCGCCACGGGCCACTTCCAGCGCCTTGTTCACTTCACCGCGCACGGTGAGGATCTCGGCCCAGAACTCGTCGTTCAGCACTTCGCCCGCTTCCAGCCCGAACAGGCCGTCGTACCACTCCTCGGTGAACACGAACTCACCGCGCTCACCCGGCAGCAGGGCCCAGATCTCGTCGGCGGTGAAGCTCATGATCGGCGCCATCCAGCGCACCATGGCCTCGGCGATGTGATAGAGGGCGGTCTGGCAGGAGCGACGGGCCAGGCTGTCAGCCTTGGCGGTGTACTGACGATCCTTGATGACGTCCAGGTAGAAGGAACCCATCTCGATGGAGCAGAACTGCATCAGCTTCTGGGTCACGCCGTGGAAGTTGTACTCATCGAACGCGGTCACGATCTCGGTTTGTACCGCTTTGGCACGGCCCACGGCCCAGCGATCCACCACCACCATGTCGGCAGGCGCCACCATGTCGGTCGCCGGATTGAAACCGTTCAGGTTGGCCAGCAGGAAACGGGCAGTGTTGCGGATACGACGATAGGCGTCGGCGGAGCGCTTGAGGATCTCGTCGGAGACGGTCATCTCACCGGTGTAGTCAGTGCTCGCTACCCACAGACGCAGGATGTCGGCACCCAGCTTGTTCATTACGTCTTGCGGGCTCACCACGTTGCCGATGGACTTGGACATCTTGCGGCCCTGACCATCCACGGTGAAGCCGTGAGTCAGCACCTGGTTGTAGGGAGCCTTGTCTTTCATCGCCACGCCGATCATCAGGGAGGACATGAACCAGCCACGGTGCTGGTCAGAGCCTTCCAGATACATGTCGGCCGGCTTGCCGTTGAACTCGGGACGGGCGTCGACCACGGAGGCGTGGGTAGAACCGGAGTCAAACCAGACGTCCAGGGTGTCGGGCACCTTCTCATAGTTGTCGGCATCAGCGCCCAGCAGCTCGGCCTTGTCCAGATCCCACCAGGCCTGGATGCCGGACTGCTCGACCCGCTTGGCCACCTCTTCCATCAGGCGCACGGAATCCGGGTGCAGCGCCTGGGTATCCTTGTGAACGAACAGGGAGATGGGCACGCCCCAGGTACGCTGACGGGAAATACACCAGTCGGGACGGTTCTCGACCATCGCCTGGATGCGATTCTTGCCCCAGGCCGGGACCCAGCCGCTCTGGCCGTGTTCGGCAATGCCCTGAGTCTCGATACGCTCGATCTCTTCCAGGGCGCGCTGCCGAAGACCCTTCTGCTCCATGCTGATGAACCACTGGGGGGTGGCACGGAAGATGATCGGGGTCTTGTGACGCCAGCAATGCGGGTAGGAGTGGTTGAATACCTTGTGATGCAGCAGTGCGCCGCGCTCGGTCAGCACCTCGACCACGGCCGCATTGGCCTTAAACACGTGCTGGCCGGCAAACAGTTCGGTATCCGGCAGATAGACGCCGTTGCTGCCAACCGGGTTGGCCACTTCCAGACCGTACTTCTGACCGACCACGAAGTCTTCCTGACCGTGACCAGGGGCGGTGTGCACCGCGCCGGTACCGGCATCCAGAGTGACGTGGTCACCCAGCACCATAGGTACGTCGAAGCTGTAGAAGGGGTGGTTGAAGCGCAGCAGCTCGAGTGCGGCACCCTTGGCGTAACCCAGGTTGTGGAAGTGCTCGATGCCTGCGCGATCCATCACATCCTTCACCAGCTCAGCGGCCAGGATCAGACGCTCGGGATTGTCGCCCTCAACCTGCACCAGCGCGTAGTCGAGATCGGCATGCATGGCGATGGCGCGGTTGGCCGGCAGGGTCCACGGGGTAGTGGTCCAGATCACGGCAGAGAGCGCGCCCTTGCCGGTGTGGCCTTCGGCGCAATCAAACTTGGCGACAACGGCAGCCTCGTCGACGGCCTTGAAGCGCACGTCGATGGAGGGGGAGTTCTTGTCGTAGTACTCCACTTCCGCTTCAGCCAGCGCGGAGCCGCAATCGGTACACCAGTGCACCGGCTTGGAGCCTTTGTGCAGGTGGCCGTTTTCAACGATCTTGGCCATGGAACGGATGATGTTGGCTTCGGTCCCAAAATCCATGGTCAGGTAGGGGTGTTCCCAGTCACCCAGCACGCCCAGACGGATGAAGTCGGTCTTCTGCGCTTCGATCTGGGTTTTGGCGTATTTGCGGCACTCGGCGCGGAACTCGGCGGCGGAAACCTTCTCGCCCGGCTTGCCGACCATGCCTTCCACTTTCAACTCGATGGGCAGACCGTGGCAATCCCAGCCCGGTACATAGGGGGAATCGAAGCCAGAAAGGCCTTTGGACTTGATGATGATGTCTTTGAGGATCTTGTTGACCGAGTGACCGATGTGAATGCTGCCGTTCGCATAGGGGGGGCCATCGTGCAGAATGAAAGAAGGCTTGCCCGCTTTGGCGCGGCGAATGGCGCCGTAAAGATCCTGATCGTACCAACGTTTCAGCATGTTGGGTTCGCGTTTGGCCAGATCGCCACGCATCGGAAACTCGGTTTCCGGCAGATTCAGGGTGTGTTTATAGTCGCTCATCAGTCCTGGGTTCCCTTCTTTTCTAAAAGAGTGCTGGGTAAATGAAATTGTGGCAGCCCGAACCAGGCTCGGGCCGCCAGGGCATCTCGTTCGATCTGCTCTTTCAAGGCGGTGAAAGAGTCAAATTTCTGCTCTTCGCGCAGCTTGTGGCGAAGCAGCACCTTGACCTGCTGACCATATAGATCACCATAAAAATCAAATAGATGTACTTCCAATCTGGCTTGTGTACCGCTCAAGGTCGGGCGTACACCCACATTGGCGACACCGGGGAAAGTCTTGCCGGAACATATCACTTCCACCGCAAACACGCCACCGACCGGGACAACCTGGCGTTTGAGGGCCAGATTCGCGGTGGGAAAACCTATGGTGCGCCCCAGCTTGTCGCCATGGGCCACCCGGCCGCTGATGGCATAGGGGCGACCGAGCATCAACTCCACCTCCGCCATGCGGCCCGCTTTCAGGGCCTCGCGCACCAGCGTACTGCTGACCCGCTGGCGGGAAAGCTGGAAACTCTGGGTGCTGATCACCTCGAACCCGAAGCGCCGACCGGCCTCCTCCAGCAGGTGGAAGTCCCCTTCCCGCCCCTTGCCGAAGCGAAAATCGTCGCCGACCACCAGATAGTGCACGCCGAGTTTCTCCACCAGCAGTTGCTCGATGAAGGTGCTGGCCGCCTGCTCGGCAAAGCGATGGGTGAAACGCACGCAGAGCATGCGATCGATCTGCATTCCCTTGAGGGCTTCGTACTTCTCCCGCCAGCGGCTGAGGCGGGCGGGCGCGGCACTGCCCGCAAACAGCTCCAGCGGCTGGGGTTCGAACAACATGACGCAGGCTGGCAGGCCAAGTTGGGCGGCCTTATCCTGCAAACGGGCCAACACCGCGTGGTGCCCCTGATGAACCCCATCGAAGTTGCCTATGGTCAATACACAGCCCCGGTGACGGGGCTTGATATTGTGAATGCCGCGAATAAGCTCCATCAGTGCCTTGTGCGTTGCTGCCATGGAAATCGGCGGATTATATATCAGGCAGCAGGCAGGGTCAGCCCTGCCGTTGACCCGATTTAGCCATCACGCCCGCTTCTCGGACTCGGCCAGGAGCATCGCACCTCGTTGGCGGGCCAACCCGACAGCCCCTGAGGCCGCTCCCCCATCTCCCCTGTACTGTCCCCCTCCCTTGCAGCTGACTCCTTATTGCTGACCGGCTCTCAGATGCCGTGGCCGGATCCCCAATGCCAAGAGGACAATGCCATACAGCGCTCCGCCCAGGCAGAGCAGCAGGGTCAACTCCAGGCTGGCCTTGCCCATACTCCAGGCACCCCATTGGGTGAGATCCGGCGACAGATAGGCCAGAAGCCCCCCCATCAAGACCGTTGCCGCCAGCAGCTTGAGGCAGAACAGCCCGGTGTTGCGGGAAGGGCGATAGACATCCTGCTGATAGAGCCCCTTGAACAGCAGTACGGCGTTCAGCGTGCCGGAGCAGGCGGTCGCCAGCGCCAGCCCGACGTAGCCGAGCGGATAGATGAAAATGAGGTTGCACACCATGTTGGCTACCATGGCCATGATGCCGATACGCACCGGCGTCCTGGTGTCCTGGCGGGCGTAATAACCGGGGGCCAGCACCTTGATGAGCATCAAGGAGAGCAGCCCCGTGGTGGAGGCCAGCAGGCTCGCACTGGACATGCTCACCTCGTGCAGACCGAACTCACCGCGCATGAAAAGTACCCGCAGTATGGGCTCGCGCAGCACGGCGATGCCGACCATGGCTGGCAAGCCGAGCAGCATCACCATGCGTACCCCCCAATCCATGGTGCGAGAGAAATCAGCCGGATCCGCATCCACGTGTTTTCTGGCCAGGGCAGGCAGGATCACCGTGCTGATGGCCACCGCAAAGAGACCGAGGGGAAACTCCAGCAACCTGTCCGAGTAATAGAGATAGCTGATGGCACCGGTAGCCAGGAACGACGCCAGCATGGTGTTGATCAGCAGGTTGATCTGGCTGACCGAGACGCCGAACAGGGCCGGGATCATCAGGGTACGGATCTTAACCACCCCGGGATGGTGCCAACCCCACTTGGGCCAGACCAGCATGTTGAGCTGGCGCAGAAAAGGATACTGGAACAAAAACTGGACCAGACCGCCGAGGAAGACACCGATCGCCAGGGAGATTTCGGGGCGCTCCATCAAGGGTGCGATCCACCAGGCCGCCGCAATCATGGTGATGTTGAGGAATACCGGCGTGAAGGAGGACACGGCAAAACGGCCAAAGGTATTGAGAATGGCCCCCGCCATGGCGGTGAAGGTGATGAACCAGAGGTAGGGGAAGGTGATCTTGAGCATCAGACTGGCAAGCTCGAACTTCTCCGCCGCCGGTCCGCCGTGCAGCCAGTCCCAGAACCAGCCCCAGCCAAAGAGAGCCGTCAGGACACCGGAACCCAGCACCCCGAGCAGGGTGACCACGGTGACGATGCCACCCAGGGTGCCCGCCACCGCCGCCAGCAGCTCCCGAACCGCCTGCTCGTCACCGTTTTTCTTGTACTCCGTCATCACGGGCACGAAGGCCTGGTTGAATGCCCCTTCGGCAAAGAGCCGGCGCAAGAAGTTGGGAATGCGATTGGCGAAGAAGAAGACGTCTGCAGCCACCCCGGCACCGAGCAAATTGGCGATGACCACATCGCGCACCAAGCCCATCACACGGGATGCCAGCGTCATTCCGGACACTATCATGCCGGATTTGATCAATTTCTTACTCAAGACGAGGCCTCTGGAACTGTCGGAAAGAAAAGAATGCTGTTAGAATCGGCCGACAGTTTAACCGTCTCCCATCTGACACACCACCGGGGGGCGGTGTTTATTTGCACAAATCATTTGACAATATGTGGTTGGGAAGGCATATTTCCGGGCCTTTTCAATACACTCGCTAAGACAGTTTTAGGAGTTTTACCTTGGCTAACATCAAATCTGCTAAGAAGCGTGCTCTTCAGTCAGAGAAACGTCGTCAGCACAACGCCAGCCGTCGTTCCATGACCCGTACCTACCTGAAGAAAGTGATCGCTGCCATCGCCTCTGGTGACAAGGCTGCTGCCACTGCCGCTTTCGCTGTTGCTCAGCCGATCATGGATCGTATGGCGACCAAAGGCCTGATCCACAAGAACAAAGCTGCTCGTCACAAGAGCCGCCTGTCTGCCCAGATCAAAGCCATGGCTTAATCAGCATCCGCTGATGAAAGCTGAAAAAACCGGCCTAGTGCCGGTTTTTTATTTGGGGTCGCTACAGTACAGTCTGTGCAACAATCCGATCATCTCGCGCACCTCATGGCTGCGCAGGGAGTAATAGACCGTCTGGGCTTCCTTCCTCGTCGCCACCAGCTCATCCCGGCGCAACACCGCCAGATGCTGCGACATGGCTGACTGGCTCAATCCCAAGACCTCGTTCAGCTCGCCGACCGACAGCTCCCTATCCAGTAACTGGCACAAGATAAACAGCCGTCGCTCATTGGCCAATGCCTTGAGCAGGGTGACGGCACGCCCGGCATTCGCTTCCATCTCTTCCAATCGCATCTCACCCTCCTCTTCCAAGACTGGCATCATAGCGCCGTCACCCTCGATTTAAAACGAGAGGCTTGCCGGCTGAATGGCCGTGAAATCCTCCTGCCCCGCAAAGAGGAAGGAGAAATCACTCTCGCATACCCGCTTGACCGCAGGATGTTGGATCATCCGCTCGGCAAAGAGGACGTAATACTCCTCCATCAGATCCTGGGTTTCACCTAGCAGCATCACCTCCTCCCCCTCCAGGATCTCTTCCCGATAGATGGTCGGAGCCATGAAGATGCCCTGGTTGAAGAAGCCGAACGCCTTCATCAGCGCCGCATCATCGAATTCTCCCAGAATACTGGGGGAAATCCCCTGCTGCTCGAACCACTGGGTCAGTTGACGACCCATGGCGGTACGGCGGCCCGGGATGAGCAGCTTGCGCTCTTCCAGGCAAGCAGGGAAAGGCTGGGAGGGCAAAGGCGCCTTGCAGAAGAAACTGACGCCGCATCCCCCCAGGCGCTTGGACAGCAACCCGGCATGCTGGCTGGAGTCCACCGGGCAATCAGAGAGGATCATGTCGAGCTTGTGCTCGCTCAACTGCTCCAGGAGCAGTTCATGGGTCGACTCGAAGCAGCGCAGGTGAATGGAACCGTCATTGGGGATCACGGAGAGCAGTACCCGGCTCGCGAGACGCTTGGAGAGAGCATCGGCGATACCCACATCGAACAGGATCTGGCTCTCCTTGCGGTAGTTGACGATATCCAGCATCTCGTAGGAGAGGCTGAACATCTTGTCCGCATAGCGAAATACCAGTTGGCCAAGCTCGGTGGCCTCAAGGGAGCGCCCCTTTCTGATCAGCAACTTGCCGCCAAGACGCTGCTCAAGCAGTTTGATCTGACCGGTCACGGTCTGTGGGGTCAAAAAGAGGGCTTCCGCCGCCTGCGTGACGGAGCCCTTCTTCTGAGTCATCCAAAAATAGTAGAGATGGTTGTAGTTAAGGTGTGACATCCGATGGGGTTCCCGCACCAGGCGGGCTCCGGTAGCAGCTGAGTTCAACCGCCAGAATGTCATACATGTCGCTGATCGAGTCAACCTTGTTCGCGTCGAACTGTGCCTGTAGATGGGCCTTGAGACGACCGGCATCCGGCATTCGCTCGGTGCAGTAGCGCTTGTTGGACAGCTTGACTCGCTCGCCGGCACGACTGCTCAATGCCCGTTCGGCGAAGGTCTCGCCGAACCGGGCTTTTACCTGAGAGTCCCCCAGCATGAGTGCGCTGTCGACCACCCCGTTGAGATAGGCAGAACAACTTGCCGAGGTGGCATCCCGCTGACAATCAACCAGGCTATCTGCCCAGAGTGCAGGGCTCGCCAGCATGACTAACCATCCTAGTTTTCTCATAACCCCTCCGTACTTTGATTCGCCTCCCGATTGGGCAGCGATATCCGCAGTGCGATGTAACCGATCACGGCCGCGAGTGTGGAACCTGCCAGGATCCCGAGGCGCGAGTAGCTGCCGTAGTCCAGTCCGCCATGCTCGAATGCCAGCGATGCGATAAACATCGACATGGTGAAGCCGATGCCACACAGGATGCTGACGGCAAAGATCTGTCTGAAGTTCACTCCTTGCGGCAATTGGGCAATGCCTGATTTCACAGCCAGCCAGCTGATGGTGAAAATCCCGAGCGGCTTGCCGACGAAGAGCCCCAGGATGATCCCCATGGGGAGCGGATTGAGCAGAGCCGAGAAGTAGATCCCCTCCAGCGATACCCCGGCGTTGGCGAAAGCGAACAGCGGCAGGATCAGGAAGGCACTCCAGGGGTGCAGCACATGCTCCAGATGCTTGAGTGGCGATGCGTAACGCTTGCCGTTGAGGGGGATCATGAAGCCCACGATGACCCCCGCCAGGGTCGCATGGACACCGGACTTGAGCACGGCAACCCAGAGCACCAGGCCGACCAGCATATAGAGTCCAATCCTGTCCTCACCACGGCGATTCATCCAGAGCAAGGTCAGAGTGGCCACCACACCTATCGCCAACGCAGTCAGCGACAGTTGCTGGGTGTAGAAGAGGGCAATGATGATGATGACCCCCAGATCGTCCATGATAGCCAGCGCCAGCAAGAAGACCTTGAGACTGGTCGGTACCCGCTTGCCCAGCAGCGCCATGACCCCGAGAGCGAAGGCGATGTCGGTTGCGGCCGGAATCGCCCAGCCAGCACGGGTAGCCTCGTCTCCGTAGTTGAAGAAGCTATAGATGAGGGCCGGTGCCAACATCCCCCCCACGGCAGCAATGGCCGGGAAGGTTGCCTGCACCCGGGAGGAAAGCGCCCCCTCCAGCATCTCTCGCTTCACCTCGAGACCCACCAGCAGGAAGAAGATCGCCATGAAGCCATCGTTGATCCAGAGCAGCAGCGGCTTGTTGATGTCGAGCGCCGCGATGCGAACCTGTACCTCGGTATTGAGGAAGCCCTGATAGTGTTGCGCCAGCGCCGAATTGGCCAGGCCGATGGCAAGCAGGGCGGCCAGGATCAGAATGATCCCGGAAGCGGACTCCAGTTTGAGAAAACGCTTGAATACATCGCTCATATCTAACTACCCATAAAATTGCATCTTTTCAGTCTAGGGCTCGAGTAGCTCAATGAAAAATCGTTTCTAACGGCTGATAACAACGGAAAAACCGAAAGCAAAACGGATAATGCCTGCTATAAGCAGGTTATCTCCCCTTTTCAGGAGCCATCTCCCAGCCCGAAAATTGCATATTAATTCACAAAAATGCAAAAAGGCGCCCGCAGGCGCCTCTAATAGCTGAGTGTAGATTCATCGTCACCTGAGAGACGGGGCTCGCCCCGCACTCATAACATACTCAAATGGCGACAGGCGCCTTGATCCCTGGATGGGGATCATAGCCCTGGATCTCGAAATCCTCGAATCTGTAATCGAAGATGGAGTCAGGTTTGCGCTTGATCACCAGTTGCGGCAAAGGGCGCGGCTCGCGGGTGAGTTGCAGTGCTGTCTGCTCCATGTGGTTGGAGTAGAGGTGCACGTCGCCGCCGGTCCAGACAAAGTCCCCCACTTCCAGATCGCACTGCTGCGCCATCATGTGGGTCAGCAGCGCATAGCTGGCAATGTTGAACGGCAGGCCAAGGAAGACATCACAACTGCGCTGGTAGAGCTGGCAGGAGAGCTTGCCATCCGCCACATAGAACTGGAAGAAGGCGTGGCAGGGTGCCAACGCCATCTTGTCCAGCTCGCCCACGTTCCAGGCGGAGACGATGATGCGGCGGGAATCCGGGTTGTGCTGGATGTCATCCACCGCTTTCTGGATCTGGTCGATGACAGATCCATCGGCCGCTGGCCAGGAGCGCCACTGGGCACCATAGACAGGCCCCAGATCACCGTGCTCGTCGGCCCACTCATCCCAGATGCTGACACCGTGCTCTTTCAGATAGGCGGTGTTGGTATCGCCATTGAGGAACCAGAGCAGCTCGTGAATGATGGAGCGCAGGTGGCACTTCTTGGTGGTCACCAGCGGGAATCCTTCCGCCAGATTGAAGCGCATCTGATGACCGAACAAGGAGACTGTCCCGGTGCCGGTGCGATCGGATTTGACGGTCCCTTCATCCAGAATTTTCTGCATCAGGTCGAGATAGGCACGCATTACTTCGCCTCCTTCGGTGCATTGCCGAACAGACGGGGCTGCTTGTAGGCGGCCCAGACCATGAGCCCCCCCGCCACTATCATCGGGGTAGAAAGGATCTGACCCATGCTGATCTCATTGAAGTAGAGACCCAGCTGGCTGTCTGGTTGACGAACAAACTCCACCAGGAAGCGGAACAGACCGTAGAACAGCAGGAACATCCCGGAAATGGCGCCACGGGGTGGGTGCTTGCGCCAGAACAGGTTCAGGATGATGAAGAGCACCACCCCTTCCAGCGCGAACTGATAGAGCTGGGACGGGTGACGCGGCTCGGGACCCGCCTCGGGGAAGATGATGGCCCAGGGGACATCGGTGACCCGCCCCCACAACTCGCCGTTCATGAAGTTGCCGATGCGGCCAACACCGAGGCCGAACGGAATCAGCGGCGCCACGAAATCCGCCACGGTGAAGAAGTGGCGCTGGGTTTTGTGGGCAAACCAGATCATGGCGGTGATCACCCCGATGAGGCCGCCGTGGAACGACATGCCACCGGTCCATATCTTGAACAGATAGGTCGGGTCGGCGAGGAAGAGATCGAAGTTGTAGAACAGCACGTAACCGATGCGCCCGCCCAGGATCACCCCGAGGAAGCCATAAAACAGCAGGTCGGATACCTCGTTGCGGGTCCAGCCGCTATTGGGTGCATCGGCACGGCGACCAGCCAGCCACATGGCGAAGGCAAAACCGAACAGGTACATGAGACCATACCAGCGTACCGATAATGGTCCCAAACTGAATGCTACGGGATCAATCTGCGAGAAAACCCAATATCCGTCGTGCTGCATAGGCGGCCCCAATCATAAGAAAAGCCGCATTCTCCGATCATTCTTACGCAGTAACAAGGTGGAATATCAATCGGGCAACCTGACCTTGTGCCCAGCCCGCAGCAATCCGCCCAGACCGTGTTCTTCCAGATAGCGGGCAAACAGGCCGCGCAGCACGTGAGGATTGTCATGCTTGAGACCATCCGCCATCAGCGCCTTCAACTCACCAAGGTCGGATTGCCGCAGCACGTATTTGATACGGGAGATGTTGTGGGTATTCATGCTGAAACGGCGATAGCCCATGGCCAGCAGCAGTAGCACACCGACCGGATCGCCAGCCAGCTCGCCACAAACAGAGACCGGCTTGTGATAGCGCCGGGAGGCATCGACCAGCAGTTGCAAAGCGCGGATCACAGCGGGATGGAAGGCATCGTAGATGCTGGCGACACGGGCATTGTTGCGATCCACCGCCAGCAGGTATTGGGTCAGGTCGTTGCTGCCCACCGACCAGAAGTCGATGAGCGGCGCCATCTCCGGCAGGATGTACAGCGCGGAGGGGACTTCGATCATCACCCCGAGACTGGGGTAGCGGATCACCGCATCGCGGCTGGCCGCTTCTTCCGACACCTCGCGCCACGCCTGATCCAGCAGACGACGGGAGGCCTTGATTTCACTGACGCTGCTGATCATCGGCAGCATGATCGCCAGATTGTCCAGCCCTTCGCTGGCCCGCAACATGGCCTTGAGCTGAACCAGGAAGAGCTCGGGGTGATCCAGGGTGAGCCGGATCCCCCGCCAACCAAGGAAGGGATTTTCCTCCACGATGGGGAAATAGGGCAGTTGCTTGTCCCCCCCCACGTCCAGAGTCCGCATGCAAACCGGGCGATCCCGATAGGTTTCCAGGATCCCGCGATAGCGGGCAGTCTGCTCCCACTCCGAAGGGAAGCTGTCCTGCAGCATGAAGGGGATCTCGGTGCGATAGAGCCCGACCCCGTCCGCCAGATGATTGAGGGAGATCTCGGTATCCGCACTCAGCCCTGCGTTGAGCAGCAGAGAGACCTTGGTGCCGTCGGCAGTCTCGGAGGGCTGGTTGTCGACGCTGCGTACCAGGGTGTCGAGTGCCCGCTCCTCGCTCAGCAGTTGCCGGTACTCGGTCAGGATCACCTGATTGGGCTCGATGAAGAGATCGCCGCTGTAGCCATCGACCACCAGCATGCGACCGCCGATGTCGCCGAGCGGCAGATCCACCCCCATGATGGCCGCCACCCCCATGGCGCGAGCCAGAATGGCGGCGTGGGAGTTGGTGCCCCCCTTGAGCGACACCACCCCGGTCAGAAACTCGCGGGGGACTTCGGCCAGGATGGTGGCAGTCACCTCATCGGCGACCAGCACCACGGGTTCGCCGATGGTGAGCTGCTCGGGTTCGTCCTGCACCAGCCGGCTGATGAGCCGCTGGGCGATGTCTTTCACATCGGTGGAGCGCTCCCGCAGATAGGGATCTTTCATCCCCTTGAACTGCTCTATCAGCCGATCGCTGATGAGTTTGACCGCCGAGATCGCCGTCCAGTGTTCCTTGCTGACCTTGTTGCGGATGGGCTTGATGTAGCCGGGATCGTTCAACAGGTGCAGATAGATGTCGAAGATGGCGACCGAGTCCTGGCTGTAGCTCTCGCGAAAACGCAGTGCCAGGCTCTCCAGATCGTGGCGCACTTCCTCCACCGCCAGCTCGAGACGGGCAAGCTGCTTGGCATGATCCTCGTCCTTGCGCGGCGTGATGGTATTGAGCGCCTTGCGCGGACGCCACACCCAGGCCTTGGCCATGGCGATGCCACTCGCCCCGGCAATACCGCGCAGCGGCTTGCTCCAGTCGGTCTTCTGCAGCCACCCCTTGGCCTGGGCCTGGGCGATGCGGGCAGCCAGCTGAGCCGCCAGGGTGACCATGAAGGACTCCTCCCCCTCATCGAAGAGGCGGCTCTCCTTCTGCTGCACAACCAGAATGCCCACCACCTGGCGCTGATGCATGATGGGAGCGCCGAGGAAGGAGCGAAACGCCTCTTCGGCCACATCGGGCAGGAATTTGAAACTGGGGTGGGAGGGGGCATCGGCCAGGTTGATCAGCTCTTCGCGTTGACCCACCAGGCCGACGATACCCTGCTCGAACGGCAGGGTGGCCTTGCCCACCGCCGACTCGGCCAGACCATCGGTCGCAGCCAGCCGGTAGCGGCGCATTTCAGGTTCGGAGACGTAAACGGAACAGCAGTCCACCGACATGGCCAGCCGGGTCTGGCTGACCAATGCCTGCAAGGCCAGCTCGAGGGTATTGGCTTCGGCCATGCTTTCGACGATGCGTCTGAGTTCCGTTAACAACTAATCTGTGCTCCTTAGCGGGCGCGATTACGCCGCCCATCCTTCTTGTTGACCTGCACTGCCGGCACCGGCATCGCCAGCGGGGCAAACTCCTTCATCACCCGGCGATAGACTTCCCGCTTGAAGGAAACCACCTGACGCACCGGGTACCAGAAGCTGACCCAACGCCAGTCATCAAACTCCGGATGACCATGACAACCGAACTGGATCCTGGACTCCCTGCCCGGATCCAGCTGCAGCAGGAACCATTTTTGTTTTTGGCCAATACAGACCGGTGAACTGTCCCAACGAACGAGACGTTTTGGCAAGCGATACTTCAACCAGTTGCGACTGGTCGCCATGATGGTCACATCCTCGGGCTTGAGGCCTATCTCCTCATACAGCTCACGATACATGGCCTGCTCTGGCGTCTCACCGTCATCAACTCCTCCCTGCGGAAACTGCCAGGAGTGCTGCCCATAACGCTTGGCCCACAATACTTGTCCGTCACGGTTACAGATCACGATTCCGACATTGGGACGAAACCCGTCGCCATCTATCACGTGATCACCTTATAAAGGCTGAATCTATAAGGGGATTGTTCCACATTCACCTCGTGGCAGCAAACAAGGACTGCAATCCCCCATTCATGAATAACTTTCGATTTCAAGCAAACTTATAAACAAATTAAAGGATCAGAACCCGCAAGTTGCCCACCCAGACTGTGCATAAGCCTGTGAGCAAGCGGGTATATACAGTAGTTTTATTTATCTGCTCCAAACTGCCCCACAGCATACATGATGCAATATAAAACAAAATATGTATTTAAATACATGGTGTTAAACAAAGAATGCTGGATCAAGATCCATGTCTTTTACCGCCGGCGATCCGGGATCCGGATTGTGAACAAGTTCGACTGTTCAAAGATCCACCACGGTTATTTTATCCACAGGAGTGGCACACTATCTGCCCCGATATCGCCGCAAAAATCGGTGCCGTTTCACATTTTTTTGTAACAACAGGGTGACTATTCCTACTTTTAAGCAGTTATCCAAGATTTCTGTGGATAACTGTGTGAAACAGCGCGAACAAACCCTTGGACAACTATTTCAAGGCAGGATCCAGTGCGACGCCCATCGATAAATTGGAGACAAATCCCTTTAAAATCATTACGATAAACACTTACACACAAAACTGCCCCCCCTGTGCATACCCCTGCCAGGATCGGTTATAAAAACAGCGATCCTCAGGGAGGATCAGAGTTGCTAGAATAATCCTTCTTTGCAGGAGTCACTCATGCCCGCCAACCCCCGCTCCGAACAGGAACTGCTGGCCCGCGCCTACGCCATGGCCGGCTTCACCCTGGCCCAGCTGGCCGCCACGGCCGACATCGCCGTGCCGGCGGATCTGCGTCGGGACAAGGGCTGGGTCGGTCAGCTGATCGAGTGGCAGCTGGGAGCTAGCGCCGGCAGCAAGCCGGAGCAGGATTTCCCGGATCTCGGCATCGAACTCAAGACGATCCCCATCGATCCTCAGGGCAAGCCGCTGGAAACCACCTTCGTCTGCGTGGCACCGCTGATCGGTGTCAGCGGCCAGCGCTGGGAGGAGTCCAACGTGCGCAACAAGCTCTCCCGCGTGCTCTGGATCCCGGTGGAGGGCAGCCGAGAGATCCCCATCGGCGAGCGCCGGATCGGCATGCCGCTGCTGTGGAGTCCGAATGAAGAGGAGGAGATGCTGCTGCGCCAGGACTGGGAAGAGCTGATGGACATGATAGTGCTGGGAGAGGTGGAGCAGATCAGCGCCCGTCATGGCCAGGTGCTGCAACTGCGTCCCAAGGCGGCCAACAACAAGGCGCTGACCCGGGCCATCGGCCGCAATGGCCAGCCCATCATGACGCTGCCACGGGGCTTCTATCTCAAGATCAACTTTACCCACGGCCTGCTGCAGCGCCACTTTGCCCTCCCCCTTTGATCCTGTTTATCAACATCCTTGTCATAAAGTGATATAAAAATAGACAGCCGCTATTTTTCGCAATCAGGACAAGGAGGCGTCATGCCGATCAACAAGCAATTTCTCAAGTCCCGCCCCGAGGTCAAGGTGACCTTTGCCGTGGAAAGGGAGGCCGCGGGAGAGGCCGAGCAGGTCTTGCTGCTGGGTGAATTCAGCCAGTGGCAGCCCATTGAACTGAAGAGGATGAAAAACGGGGAGTTCAAGGCGACACTCAACCTGCCGACCGATGGCCCCAGCCATTTCGAGTATTGCTATCAGCTAGTGCAACCCGATGGTGAAACCCTTTATGACAACGACTGGGAGGCTGACGACTACGTGCCTGGCCCCTTCGGGCGTGACAACTCTGTGGTGCGGGTCAGCCAGCCCAGTTGAGCCAATACCCCGCACACGGATACAAAAAAGGCTCGCCATTGGCGAGCCTTTTCACTACCTGTCGAGCTTTTCGCCGACATACCGACACCAATTCGAATCGAATTAGTTGAGCTTCTCTTTGATACGAGCAGCTTTGCCGGACAGGTTGCGCAGGTAGTACAGTTTGGCGCGGCGAACATCACCACGACGCTTCAGTTCTACACTGTGGATCAGCGGAGAGTGAGTCTGGAATACACGCTCAACACCTTCGCCGTTGGAGATCTTGCGAACGGTGAAAGCAGAGTGCAGACCGCGGTTACGCTTGGCAATCACGATGCCTTCGAAAGCCTGCAGACGCTCTTTACCACCTTCTTTAACACGAACTTGAACACGTACGGTGTCGCCCTGGGCAAAAGCCGGGATGTCGGTACGCAGTTGCTCTTGTTCAAGCTGCTGAATAATCTTGCTCATTGTCTTTCCTTACCTAGGATAAACTGAAAACTCTACTTAACGCTGTCACGCACTTCGCGGACATACTCGGCAAGAAGTGATTCTTGCTCGTCAGTCAGAGCTAGGTTGTTAATAAGTTCCGGCCTTCTCTGCCAGGTTCGTCCGAGCGATTGCTTGAGTCGCCAGCGCCGAATCACTTCGTGATTGCCGCTTGTCAGCGCCTCGGGCACCGTCAGCCCATCCAACACCTCCGGCCGAGTATAGTGGGGATGATCCAGCAGCCCATCCGTGAAGGAGTCCTGCTCGGCACTGGCCTGATCACCCAAGACCCCCGGGACCAGACGCGAAACCGCATCGATCAGGGTCATGGCAGGCAACTCGCCACCACTTAACACGTAATCTCCGATAGACCACTCTTCGTCGACTTCGGTTTGTATCACGCGTTCATCGATACCTTCGTATCGACCGGCAACCAGAATCAGTTTCTGATTCGTCGCCAACTCGGTCACGCCCGCTTGAGTCAGCTTGCGCCCCTGAGGAGAGAGATAGATGACTTTCGCCCCGTCTCCCGCCGCTTGCTTGGCTGCATGAATGGCATCACGCAACGGCTGAACCATCATCAACATGCCGGGCCCACCACCATAAGGACGATCATCGACCGTACGGTGTTTGTCGTGGGTGAAGTCCCGAGGGTTCCAGCACTCAATCTGCAGCAGGCCACTCTTGACGGCCCGACCCGTTACCCCGTGCTCGGTAATGGCTCGGAACATTTCCGGGAAGAGGCTAATCACCCCAATCCACATAAGAAACCTCCGGCACCCGTATCAGCGCGGGAAACTAGAAACCAGGATCCCAATCAACTTCGATTGTTCGAGCAGTCAGATCAATATTCTTGATCACCTGCTCTTCCAGGAACGGTATCAACCGCTCCTTTGCACCAAAGGCATCTTTTACATTGGCCTCAACCACCAACACATCGTTGGAGCCGGTTTCCATCAATTCGGTCACCTTGCCCAGGTCGTATCCCTTGGTGGTCACTACGGTGCAACCAATGAGGTCACGCCAGTAGAACTCCCCTTCGGGCAACGCAGGCAACAGATCAGCGGGGACGCCAATCTCGACGTTGGTCAATGCCAGGGCATCCTCACGCACATCGATACCATCGAGTTTGCAGATCAGACCCTTGTTGTGACGCTTCCAGGATGACACCCGGATTTCACGCCACGCCCCGTTCTGATTGATCAGCCAGGGGTTGTAATCGAAAATCGCTTCGGCAACATCGGTGAAGGAGTTCACTTTAAGCCAGCCCTTGATCCCGTAAACGGTCCCCAGGGTGCCCAGAACTACAGGTTTTTCCACCTTAACTCCCTACCGTTTGGCTGATTAAGCAGCTTTGGCAGCGTCTTTGATCAGCTTGGCAACGCGGTCAGAAACAGCGGCACCAGTAGCAACCCAATGCTCGATACGAGCCAGGTCCAGGTTCAGCTTTTCAGCGTTACCAGCAGCAACCGGGTTGAAGAAACCGACGCGCTCGATGAAACGACCGTCACGGGCGTTACGGCTGTCAGCAACTACTACCTGGTAGAACGGACGCTTTTTCGCGCCACCACGTTGTAAACGAATGGTTACCATATCGTCCTCATAAACATCTAATGAACAAGGCCTGCAAATACGCAGACCCTAGCTTAAAATAAGCCGCGTAATTCTACTTGGATTCGTAATAATTGCAACCAAGCCAGCTATTTTTTGCGCAGGGATTGGCATGAAAAAGGCTCACCAGGGTGAGCCTTTCTGCCTGACCAGCAGGAAAATCAGAACGGACCGCGACCGCCACCACCGAATCCGGGGGGCAGCATGTTCTTCATCTGGCCCATCATCTTGCGCATGCCGCCCTTGCCGGACATCTTCTTCATCATGCGCTGCATCTCGGTGAACTGCTTGAGGAGCTTGTTCACATCCTGGACCTGCATGCCGGAACCCGCAGCGATGCGGCGCTTGCGGGAGCCCTTGATGAGATCGGGATGGGCACGCTCTTTCGGCGTCATGGAGCTGATGATGGCCTCCATCCGCACGGTGAGCTTGTCATCCATCTGATCCTTGATGTTGTCCGGCAGGCCGGACATGCCGGGCAGCTTGTCGAGCATCCCCATCATGCCACCCATGTTGCGCATCTGGGCCAGCTGCTCACGGAAGTCTTCCAGATCGAAGCCCTTGCCGCTCTTGACCTTGCTGGCCAGCTTGGCCGCCTTCTCTTTATCGACGTTGCGCTCCACCTCTTCGATGAGAGAGAGCACATCCCCCATACCGAGGATGCGGGAGGCCAGACGATCCGGGTGGAACGGCTCCAGCGCGTCGGTCTTCTCGCCCATACCGATGAACTTGACCGGTTTGCCGGTGATGTGACGCACCGACAGTGCGGCACCACCGCGGGCATCACCGTCTGCCTTGGTAAGGATCACACCAGTGAGCGGCAGCGCCTCGTTGAAGGCCTTGGCGGTATTGGCGGCATCCTGGCCTGTCATGGCATCCACCACGAACAGGGTTTCGACCGGCTTGATGGTGGCGTGCAGATCCTGGATCTCCGCCATCATTTCGCCATCGACGTGCAGACGACCGGCAGTATCGACGATCACCACGTCATAGAACTTCTTGCGCGCCTGATCGATGGCGGCAGTGGCAATGGCGATCGGTTTCTGGCTGGCATCACTCGGGAAGAAGTCGACACCGATGTCGCCCGCAAGGGTCTCAAGCTGCTTGATCGCCGCCGGACGGTAGACGTCCGCACTGACCACCAGCACCTTTTTCTTGCTGCGCTCCTTGAGCAGTTTGGCCAGTTTGCCGACCGTAGTGGTCTTACCGGCCCCCTGAAGACCTGCCATCAGGATGATGGCCGGCGGCTGGGCAGCCAGGTTGAGCTGTTCGTTGGCCTCCCCCATCACGGTGACCAGTTCGCCATGGACGATCTTGATGAAGGCCTGGCCCGGGCTCAGGGATTTGGCCACTTCCTGGCCCACGGCACGTTCCTTAACGCGCGCCACGAAATCGCGCACCACCGGCAGGGCGACGTCCGCCTCGAGCAACGCCATGCGGACTTCGCGCAGGGTATCCTTGATGTTCTCTTCGGTCAGGCGGCCGCGGCCGCTGACATTGCGCAGGGTGCGCGAGAGTCGTTCAGTCAAATTCTCAAACATGACGCTTTCCGGTTCTTGGCGTGACACTGGGGGCATTATACCCCGGTCAGCACTCTAGGGACGATTACTCGCCGCTTGCCGCGGCGGCCTGCCATCGAACGGGCAGGTCAACAAATGGAGGGCAGTATACCCCAGTCAACGCCGGAGGACGATTATTCGCCGCACGGTGACCATCAACGCCTACTTATATGTGGGCAGTTAGCCTCTGGCACAACTGGCGAGCATATCTTGTGCAAGGTATACTGCCCCTCTTATCCATAAAGCTTGTTTGACAACGACCTGGTTATGATCGTGATCTCTGTTCTGGCCCTGGCGTTTTACCTGCTGGCCATCATCGCCTCACTGCACCTGCTGCTCAGCGCCAAGCCCGTCGGGCAAGTATCGCTGTTCGCCTGTGTCGGCCTGGCCCTGACCGCCCATGGCATGGCGGTGGGCAGCGAAGTGCTGGCCACCCATTCCGGCCAGAATCTCAGCATGTTGAACGTGGCGTCCCTGGTCAGCCTTATCATCAGTTGCTTCATGACCTGCGTCACCCGACGCTTCAACGGCTGGATCCTGCTGCCCGTCGTCTACAGTTTTTCAGCCCTGCTGCTGGCAGCCAGCGCGCTCATTCCCGGGCGCTACATCACCCATCTGGAAGCGCACCCCCAGTTACTGCTGCACATAGGCCTCGCGCTGATGGCCTATTCGGTACTGATGATCGCCTGCTTGTTTGCCCTCCAGCTTGCCTGCCTGGACAGGCAACTGAAATCCAGAAAGATCAGCCACCTGCCAGCCATGCCACCCCTGATGACGGTGGAGAAGCGTCTGTTTCAGCTCATTTCCGCAGGTCTGCTGCTGCTGACTCTCTCCATCGCATCCGGCCTGTTCTTCCTAGAAGACATGTTTGCCCAGGGCAAGTCCCACAAGGCCATCCTCTCTATCCTGGCCTGGTGCGTCTACGCTCTGCTGCTCTGGGGTCACCATACCCGTGGCTGGCGCGGCCGCAAGGTCATCATGCTGAGCCTCATCGGCAGCTTCATCCTGACACTGGCCTATTTTGGCAGCCGTTTCGTCAAGGAAGTGCTGCTTAGCTGACACACGAACATTCCCCAACCATCCTTACAGGAGCCCTTCTTGGACAGTATCTCAACGAGTACATTGCTGATTGTTCTCGTTATCTTGATCCTTTTGTCAGCCTTCTTCTCCAGTTCCGAAACAGGTCTGATGTCGCTCAACCGCTACAAGCTGCGGCATCTGGCCCAGACCAAGCACAAGGCTGCCCGCCGGGTCGAGAAGCTGCTGGCCAGGCCGGACCGCCTGCTTGGCCTCATTCTCATCGGCAACAATCTGGTCAACATCCTGGCCTCCGCCATCGCGACCATCGTCTGCATCCGGCTGTTCGGGGATCTCGGCGTCGCCATTGCCACCTTCGGGCTGACCCTGGTGGTGCTGGTATTCGGGGAAGTCACCCCCAAGACACTGGCGGCCATGTTCCCCGAGCGGATAGCCTACCCTGCCTCTTGGATCCTCAAGGGGCTGATGGTGCCGTTCGCCCCCCTTGTCTGGCTCATCAACAGCATCACGAACCTGCTGCTGAAACTCTTGCGTCTCGAGCACAACAAGGATGATTCCCTCAATTCCGAAGAGCTGCGCACCATCGTCAACGAGGCGGGCAATCTCATTCCCAAGCACCACCAGGAGATGCTGATAAGCATCCTGGATCTCGACAAGATGACGGTGGAGAACATCATGGTCCCGCGCAGCGAGATCTCCGCCATCGACATCAATGACGACTGGAAGATCATACTGCGCCAGCTGGCCCACTGCGCCCACACCAAGATCCTGCTCTATCGCGACAACATCGATGACGTCGTCGGCTTCCTGCACTCACGGGATGCCCTGAGACTGGTCGCCCGGGATCAGTTCAGCAAGTCCAGCCTGCTGCGGGAAGTCGACCCCATCTATTTCATCCCCCAGGGGACCCCCCTCAACGTGCAGTTGGCCAAGTTCCAGCGCAACAAGGAGCGAATTGGCCTTATCGTCGACGAATATGGCGATATTCAGGGGCTGATCACCCTGGACGACATCCTGGAAGAGATTGTCGGTGACTTCACCACCTCCATGACACCGACCCCGAGTGACGAGATCCATCCCCAGCCGGACGGCTCCTTCCTGGTCGAAGGCTCCGCCAGCATCCGCGAGCTGAACAAGGAGATGGACTGGCACCTGCCCATGGACGGCCCACGGACCCTCAATGGCGCAATCCTGGAGTACCTTGAGGAGATCCCCCAACCCAACATCAGTGTCAGGCTGGCGGGCTACCCTATCGAGATTCTCGAAGTGGAGAACAACATGGTGAAGATGGCGAGGATCATGCCGCACCTGTACCGGGACGATTCAGGGTACGAGGATTGAAAAAAGGCTGCCAATGGCAGCCTTTTTGTTTCACTCGCTCTCGTCATCCGGCTCCAGCACCAGAGTGGGGATGAGCTCACCGAACACCTGCTGCAACTCGTCACGGTTTGCCAGCAAATCCTGCAGCGTATAACCATCCATCACCGCGAGGAAGGCGTTCATCGCCTCCTTCAAGGCACTCTTGAGCAGACAGACGGAGACGATATGGCAGACCGGGGAGCTGCAGTCGATCCCGTCCAGATTGCCTTCCAACGCCCGGATCACTTGCCCGATATTGATCTCGTCGGGGGAGCGCGCCATGCGGATGCCACCATTCTTGCCGCGTTGTGACTGCAGATAGCCCAGTTTTACCAACTGGTTCACCACCTTCACCATGTGGTTGCGGGATACGTCGTACAAGGCGGATACCTTGGCCACGCTCGACAGTTCCCCCTCCGGCAGGGTGGCCAGATAGAGCAGGGCTCTCAATCCAAAATCGGTATAGCTCGTTAGTCTCATAGTGCCTGTAGCGCCTAGCGCGAAGAATTGATGATTGATCCAGATCAATTAAACATTTAGGATGCAACTTAATAAATGACATTCCAGATGTTCAATTAGAAAGGACCTCCTATGTTAGACCAAGCCACCATCGCCGTCATCAAGAGCACCATTCCTTTGCTCGAATCGGCGGGCCCTGACCTCACACGGCACTTTTATCAGCGCATGTTCAGCCACAATCCCGAGTTGAAGGATGTCTTCAACCTGGCTCACCAGCGTAGCGGGGGGCAACCCTTGGCACTGTTCAGTGCGGTGGCGGCCTATGCCAGGAACATCGACAATCTGGGGGCCCTGGCCGGAGCCGTTGAACGCATCGCCCACAAACACACGGGTTTCCTGATCCAGCCGGAACAATATCACATTGTGGGTAGTCATCTCTTGGCCACGCTCAAAGAAATGGGTGGCAACGCTGTCACGGAGGAGGTCCTTACCGCCTGGGGCAAGGCGTACGGTGTGCTGGCCGACATCTTTATCGGCCGGGAGAGCGAGCTCTATCGGGAGAAGGCAAGCCAGGACGGTGGTTGGCAGGGAACCCGCTCTTTCATCATCAAGGAGAAGCGTCAGGAGAGTGAACTCATCACCTCTTTCGTCCTGGCCCCCCTCGATGGCAACCCCGTGTTGCGTTTCAAACCGGGGCAATATCTCAGTATCAAGCTGGTTCATCCCGCCCTCGAGCATCAGGAGATCCGCCAGTATTCCCTCTCGGACGCCCCCAATGGCCGCGACTACCGCATCAGCGTCAAGCGAGAACCCAGGGGTCAGGCCTCCAACCTGTTGCATGATCATCTTCACATCGGTGACACGCTCGACATCATGCCGCCGGCCGGCGACTTTTTCCTGCAAGAGGAGACAGACACGCCTGTGGTGCTGATCTCCGCCGGGGTCGGCCTCACCCCCATGCTGAGCATGCTCAACCACTTGCTGGCCGATGGCCCGGATATGGATATTCGCTGGCTTCACGCCTGCGAACATGGCGCCCACCACGCGTTCAGGGACGAGATCCGGGCAAAGAGCAGGCAACACGGGAAACTGGAGAGCCGGATCTGGTATCGGGAGCCGGGGGAGCAGGATGTCAAAGGAGAGGATTACGACTTCAGTGGCACTCTGGCACTGGAGCAGGTCACCGACCTCATTCCGGCCGACGCCCACTACTATTTCTGCGGCCCTGTCCCGTTCATGAAGGCAGTCAAAGCTCAGCTGGAGAATGTGGGCGTGCCTGCCGAGCGGATGCACTACGAGGTCTTCGGCCCCCATCAGGGCCTCTGATCCCTCCCCTGACCGGGAAAATGCACAAGGCCCACAAGCACAGCTTCGTGGGCCTTGTAATATCAAAGCGGGCTACCAGCACTCAGTGCATCGCCTTGGCACGGGCGATGGCATTGGCGGGCATCCGGTTGCCGAGCCGGCTGAGCAGGCTCGCCGCCTTCTGGTGCATGGCCTTGTCGCCGATGACGGCGCCGTGCAGCCAGTGATACGCCTCCTCGTAATCCAGGGGACTCCCCATGCCCTGCAGCAACATCTCCACCCACTCCATCTGTGCCCGCAAGAAGCCGAGGCTCGCGGCTTCCCGCATCAGGGTCTCGGCCCGCACCAGATCTTTCTGGACCAGGATCCCCTTCCAGTAATAGCGGCCAAGCTGTTCCAGCGCCGGTGCCAGCCCCTGGTTGGCGGCCTCCCACATGTACTGCACCCCGATCTGGGCGTCCGGCTTGGTGCAAACTCCCCAGGCCAGCATGTCCCCCCAGAGGAACTGATAGGCAGGGATCTTCATCACCGAGGCCCGCGCCTCGATATCCTGGGTGAGCTGGCACCTGTCCTGTTTCACCCGGGCCAGATGGCGCCCCTGCTCTATCCAGTTGAGCAGTTCGTCCTGGCGATAGAGCGGCACGGCCTGCAACTCTCCCGCAGCAGCGGATGCCTGCGTCGTCGCCCTGGGCAGCGGCGCCGGGGCCGGGGCAGATGCCACGGGGGCGGCAGCGGCCGGCACCGCGGTTGACGGCATGGGAGCTGTGGCCACACTGGCCGAGGACTCCGCAACCGGTGCTGGGACCGGGGCGGTCGATGGCAAGGCCGCCGAGGGCGTCGGTGCTGTGGCCGGACTGGCCGAGGGCTCCGCAACCGGTGTTGGGACCGGGGCGGTCGATGGCAAGGCCGCCGAGGGCGTCGGGACGGGAGCGGCCGTGACCGCCGTCGACTGGGGTTGCGCAGCGGCCGAGGTGGGCTCCGCACCCTGCAAAGGGAAGCTGCACACACCGATAATGGCGATGAGGGTTCTTGGTTTTATCATAGGGATCTCCTGCTGCCTTCTGTTATCGGCAGCCAGAGCCATCTCCTTAGCCCGCTACACCCAACCCCGAAAATGACAAAGGGGAGCCTGGGCTCCCCTTGCGGTCGACGTAGCAACTTACTTGACGAAGTCGACGCCCAGCTGGATGTCGGCCTTCAGGGTGGCCAGCATGCTGTCCATCGCTTCCTGCTCGAAGGCGCTCAGCTTGCCGTAGTCCAGCACGGTTTCGACACCGTTCTTGCCGAGCAGCACCGGCTGCGCGAAGAAGGTGGCGTGCTCTCCGTTGCCTTCCACATAGGCACACTCGATGACGTTGGCTTCCCCTTGCAGACCCTTGATGAGCGACAGACCGAAACGGCAGGCTGCCTGACCCATGGAGAGAGTGGCGGAACCGCCACCGGCCTTGGCTTCCACCACTTCGGTACCGGCATTCTGGATGCGCTTGGTCATGGCAGCCACTTCCTCAGCGGTGAAGCTGGCGCCTTCAACCTGGGAGAGCAGCGGCAGAATGGTCACGCCACTGTGACCGCCGATGACGTTGACGCGCACCTTGTCAACGTTCAGGCCCTTGGCTTCGGCCACGAAGGTCTCGCCACGGATCACATCCAGGGTGGTCACGCCGAACAGGCGACGCTTGTCATAGACACCGGCTTTCTTCAGCACTTCGGCGGCGATGGCGACCGTGGTGTTGACCGGGTTGGTGATGATGCCGATCAGTGCTTTCGGGCAGGAAGCGGCACACTTTTCCACCAGGTTCTTGACGATACCGGCGTTGATGTTGAACAGGTCGGAACGGTCCATGCCGGGCTTGCGCGCCACGCCGGCAGAGATCAGCACGACATCGGCGCCGACCAGAGCCGGGCTCGGATCTTCACCGCAGAAACCTTTTACTTTCACGTCAGTCGGGATGTGGCTCAGGTCCGCCGCCACGCCCGGAGTGACCGGGGCAATGTCATACAGGCTCAGTTCGGAACCGGCAGGCAGGCGGTTTTTCAACAGCAGAGCGAGGGCTTGGCCGATGCCACCGGCGGCACCCAGAACGGCAACTTTCATGATCAACTCCATGTCTAAGCGTAGGTTTAAGGTTGTTTCTAGTTGGGTTAACGCTGATTCTTATTGTGCGCCTCACCTTAAAGGATCCCCTCCTAAAAAACAATCTGATAACAGTTGTAATCACGGGTTCTGTGAGCCAGGGAACAAGCGGCGATGAAAGCGGAGAGGAATATGCGATAAATGGGAGGAAAGACACAGATTTCCTGTGCTCCCCTCACCATTAAGAGGTAAATGTGACTGCTTCAGGACTGGAAAGCCAGTGCTCGACGCTCACACCAGCGGAAACCAATTGTTAACAATCCATTCATGGTCAGATAGAGCGCTCCGGCCACAGTGAACACCGCCAGAGTGTCATAGGTCTGGGCATTGAGACGCTGGGCCAGCCCCATGATGTCCATGATGGTGATGGTACTGGCGAGCGAACTCCCCTTGAGCACCAGGATCACCTCGTTGGAATAGGCGGGGACCAGCCGACGGGCGGCATGGCGGGTCTTCATCCACAGGGTCTGTCCGGCCGAGAAGCCGAGCGCACGGCAGGCCTCCACCTCACCGGCGGGGATGGCGTCGAGCGCCCCCTTGAACAACCGGGTGGAGTAGGCTGCGGTATTGAAACCGAGCGCCAGCACGGCGCAGAACCAGGGTTGCTTGAGCAGCGGCCAGAGCGGCCCCGCCTTGAGCCATTCAAACTGGCCAGGCCCGTAGTAAATGAGAAAGATCTGGATGAGCAGCGGCGTACCGGTAAAGACCAGTACCCAGAGCTGCACCAGCTGGGTCGCCACCGGAATGCGACGCTCCAGCACCCAGGTCATGCCGGCCGCCATCAGCACGCCCAGCAACAAGCTGAACGCGGTGAGCTGCAGGGTGATCGCCAGCCCTCCCAGCAGGGTCATCAGGTAATCCTGCATGGTCAGCCTCCGTAACGGCGGGTATAGCGGGACGCCTGCTTCAAGCCGAATTCACTCACCAGACTGATGGCCAGATAGATGAGGGCGGCAGCGGCGTACCAGGTGAAGGGTTGATAGGTGCTGGCCGAAGCCATCTGTGCCTGACGCATCATCTCGTTCACCCCGATGAGAGAGACCAGGGCGGTGTCTTTCAACAGCACCAGCCACTGGTTGCCGAGCCCGGGCAGGGCGTGACGCCAGGCCTGGGGCAGCACGATGCGAAAGAAGGTGTGCCCCTTGCCCAGGCCGAGCGCCTGCGCCGCCAGCCGCTGCCCAGGGGGCACCGCATTGAGGGCGGCACGCAGGGTCTGGGTGGCGTAGCTCGCAAACAGCAGGGAGAGCGCCAGCACACCGCAGGCGAACGGGCTGAACTCCACATACTCCCCGGTGATGAGGAACAGCACCTGGGTCGAGCCGAAGTAGATGAAGAGCACCACCAGCAACTCGGGCAGACCACGGATCAAGGTGGTCAGGGTGGCCACGGGCCACACCAACGCACGCTGCTTGCTCAACTCAGCCGCACTGAATGCCAGTGCCAGCACCATGCCACCGACCAGGGATGCCAGGGCCAGCCCGAGGGTCATCCAGGCTGCATCCAACAACAGGCTCAACATGGCTTACTGCGCGAAGTACTTGTCATAGATCTTCTGATAGGTGCCGTTGGCCTTGATCTCGGCCAGCCCCTTGTTCAGCTGGGTCAGCAGCTCCTGGTTGCCCTTGGCCACCGCGATGCCAAAACCGGTACCGAAGTACTTGGCGTCGGTCACCGGGGTACCGACCACGGCGTATTCCTTGTGCTGCTTGAGCCAGTCCGCGGCCACCGCCGTATCGGCAAACACGCCGTCAGTGCGGCCATTCATCATGTCGAGGAAGGCGCTCTGGTAGCTGGCGTAGGGCACGGTCAGCAGACCCTTGCTCACCCAGTTGTCCACCAGATAGGACTGGTGAGAGGTGCCGTTCTGCACGCCGACTGTCTTGTCCACCAGATCGTCCGGCCCCTTGAAGGTCTCTTTCTTGGCGACGAACACCGCGGAGTTCTCGTAATAGATATCGGAGAAGTCGACCTGGGCAGCCCGCTCCGGGGTCACGTCCATGGCGGCGATGACGGCATCATAGCGACGGAACTTGAGGCTGGGGATCAGGCTGTCGAAGGCCTGGTTGTGGAAGCTGCACTCCAGCTTGGCCTGCTCGCAGACAGCGCGGGCCAGATCGATGTCAAACCCCTGGAACTCGTTCTTGTCATCCAGGTATTCGAACGGCGCATAGGTTGCCTCGGTGGCGAACTTGATCTCTTTGGCCAGCACAGAAGTGCTCAGCAGACCCATGGCGGCGATCAGCAACAGACTCTTTTTCATGACAGCTTCCTTATCGACTCAATATCAATGCATCAAGAATTCGGCAAACCGGCTGGTTTGCGGGGACTGGAAGATGGCGGCGGTGCCAGATTCGATGATCCGCCCCTTCTCCAGATAGATCACCTGACTGGCCACCTTGCGGGCGAACTCCACCTCGTGGGTCACCACTACCTGGGTGATGCCGGTCTGGCTCAGGGTGCGGATGATCTCCGCCACCTCTTTGGTAATTTCGGGATCCAGGGCAGCCGTCGGTTCGTCAAACAGCAGCACCTGGGGATCCATCATCAGGGTCCGGGCAATGGCGACCCGCTGCTGCTGGCCACCGGAAAGCCGTGCGGGCCAGGCGTCCCGTTTGTCGGCCAGTTGCAGCTGGGCCAGCAGATAGGCCCCTTTCTCGATGGCCGCCTCGCGGCTCATGCCGAGCACCTTGACGGGCGCTTCAATCAGATTCTCCATCACGGTGAGGTGCGGCCACAGATTGTACTGCTGGAACACCATGCCCACCTTGCGGCGCAGCGCCTGTGCCTGACGGTTGAATTCGGCAGTAGAGAGGCTGGACGGGAAAGAAAATTCACTGTCTGCGATGCGCAACACACCGGCATCCGGCGTGTCCAGCAAGTTCATCATGCGCAGCAGAGAGCTCTTGCCTGCCCCGCTCGGGCCCAGCAATACCAAGGTCTCGCCGGGAGCAGTCCGAAAGCTCACCTGCTGCAGTACCGGCACCTTGTGCCAGGATTTTTCGATGCCGATTAATTCGATACCCATACAGCCCAATTGAATAAGTTTTCAAAATTTCGTCCTGATTCTAGCGTCAGCATAAGTTGATGCAAGCTATATTTGAATCAATATGCAGAACAAGCGCCGCTTCCTTGCCAAAACAGGCATATGAATGCAAAATAGCAGCGCTGTTCGTATCTGCCGCCTGAGCGTGACAGGCGGTCACTCCCCTCATTCGTGAGTCCAAGATGAAACATAACGACAAGCAAGAAAAACTGGCCAAGGCCTTTAAAGCCTTGCTGAAAGAGGAGCGTTTCGGCTCCCAGGCAGAGATAGTGACTGCCCTGCAAGAGATGGGCTTCGAGAACATCAACCAGTCCAAGGTCTCGCGCATGCTGAGCCGCTTCGGCGCCGTTCGCACCCGCAATGCCAAGATGGAGATGGTCTACTGTCTGCCGGTGGAACTGGGCGTGCCCACCACCTCCAGCCCCCTCAAGAACCTGGTGCTGGATGTCGACCACAACGGCGCTCTGGTGGTGATCCACACCAGCCCCGGCGCAGCCCAGCTGATCGCCCGCCTGCTTGACTCCCTCGGCAAGGCCGAAGGGATCCTCGGCACCATCGCCGGTGATGACACCATCTTCATCACCCCGACCAGCGATACCGACATCGAGGAGCTCTACCTCTCCGCCCTCGAGCTGTTCGAGCAGACGCCCTGATCCGGTCGCCTTGGGCGATCCGCACAAAAATCCCGGCCTTGGCCGGGATTTTTTGTTTTGAGCGGTCGGTAGGCCGGGCTTATTTGCCCTCGGCCACCAGAAAATCGACGGAAGGGGCGAAGAAGGCCGCGCCGGTCACCGCCCGGGTGAAGCGCAGCAGGTGATCGAAGTGGCTCCCCTCCCCCTTGTACATACTGGCCAGCATGGCGTTGAAGTGCAGCGGCGTGCGGCAGCAGGAGATGAAGTAGAGCCCCTGCTCGCTCATGGTGCCCCAGGGCATGCTCTGGCGCAGGATCTCCATGGACTCCCCCTTCGGGGTCTTGAGGTTGACCCGCTTGATGTGGGAAGTGAGCGGCTTGTCGGCGGACTCGTATTCGATGTTGTCGACCTTGGTGCGACCTATGATGTCTTCCTGCTCCTTCAGGGCCAGCTTCTCCCAGTCGCTCATGGCGTGGACCCAGCGCTGCACGTGGATATAGGAGCCACCGGCGAACTCGCCGCCGTCCAGCAACGCCACCTCGGCGCGGTGCTCATCCTGCGGGTTCTCGGTGCCGTCGACGAAACCGGTCAGATCCCGGCAATCCTGGTTGCGAAAACCACGGACTTCCTCGGCCAATTCAACAAGCCCGGCCAGCAGGGCCATGACGCGATGACCGGCATGATGCAGCACGTCCACCCGATCAGCACGCAATTGTACGAAGAGATCGAACGGGGTATTGGGGGCCTCCTGACCGTTGGCGGATTGCGCCATGAAACCGCGGAACTGGGGCGGCCGGGCGACAGGATAGAGATCATCCCAGGCGTCGGCCCCGACGGCGACCAGACCGCTGAAGGCCGCATCGGGGAAGTCGGCGCTCACCGCCTCCCAGAGTGCTGGCAGGCTGGCCAGGCGGGAGGTCAGGGCAGCGGCGTCACCGGTGCGATTGAACATCAGATAGAGGGCGTGCAGATTCGGCTCTGCGCAGATCCCGGCTTGGGCTTTCATGTCTCTCTCCAAGTGCGTTGGCTATGGGCGTGGCGCGATTATAAACCAGCGCGCTTCCAGTTCATTGATTTCACGACAATACCACGCACTCAGGGCAAGGGGTCAAACAACACCAGGGCATGAGGCGCCACGGTCACCCGCGCGCGCTCCCCTTCCAGAGGCTCACCGATGCTGGCTTCCAGTTGCTGGCCGCCACACTCCACCAGTACCCGGCAGTGATGGCCCAGGAACTGTTGCTCACGCACCCGGAGCTCACCGTCATCCGCCGCCGTCAGCGCCAGTTGCTGGGGTCTGAGCATGAGCTGCAACCGCGCCCCCACCGCGCGGCCATGGGGCTCCTGACCGCAGATGGTTCCAAGGAGGGTCTGCACGCAGTGACTGTCCACCACCTCTGCCGCCAGATAATTGACCCCGCCGAGAAACTCCGCCACGAAGCGGTTCCCGGGGCGGCGATAGAGCTGCTCCGGCTCCCCCACCTGCTCGATGCGACCGGCGCGAAACAAAGCCAGCCGGTCGGCGAAGGCGAAGGCCTCTTCCTTGCTGTGGCTGACGAAGATGGCACCAATGCCCTGCTGTTTGAGCAGGGCGCGGATCTCGAGGATCAGTTTCATCCGCACCTGGGTGTCGATGTTGGAGAAGGGCTCGTCCAGCAGCATCAGGCGCGGCTTGCACACCAGGGCGCGGGCGATGGCCACCCGCTGCTGCTGGCCGCCGGAGAGCTGGTGGGGATAGCGCTCCCCCAACCCCTGCAGGTTGACCAGCGCCAGCGCCTCTTCCACCTGCTGCTGGCGGCTGCCGCGATCTTGCCCGGTCAGGCCGAAGCCGACGTTCTCGGCCACCGTCAGGTGAGGAAAGAGAGCGTAATCCTGGAAGATCATGCCGATATGGCGGGCCTCCGGCGGCACACTCACGCCGGGGGCATCGAGCAGGGTCTCTCCCAGCCGGATCTCCCCCTGGGCCAGGGGCAGCAGACCGGCCACCGCCTTGAGCAGCGTGGTCTTGCCACAGCCGCTGGCCCCCAGCAGACAGACTATCTCGTTGTCGGCCACCTGCAGGGAGAGCTGCTCCAGCACGGGGCGGCCATTGTAGTGACAGCTGACCTTCTCGATATTCAGGCAGGACAAGGTTCTTTTCCTCTCGCGTAGTGATGCCGGACGGGGCCGCTCAATGGCCTGGACCATCCAGGGTACGGTTGATCCACAGCAGGGGAACCAGCCCCACCAGCACGATGACGATGGCACCGAGCGCCCCCCGCTCCAGCATCTCGTCCGAGACGAACTGATAGACGTGGGTCGCCAGGGTTTCGAAGTTGAACGGCCGCAGCAGCAGGGCGGCGGGCAGCTCCTTCATGGATTCGATGAACACCAGCATGGCGCCGGCAAAGAGGCCGCGCCGTACCAGCGGCAGGTGAATGCGACGCAGCATGCCGCCCGCCCCCTGCCCCAGAGAGCGGGCCGCCATGTCGAGGCTGGGGGAGATCTTGCTCATGCTGCTCTCCACCGACCCGATGGCGATGGCCACGAAGCGCACCAGATAGCCGAACACGATGGCGGCGAGGGTGCCGGTCAGGAGCAGACCGGGGCCCGGCATCCCGAGCCACTCGGCCAGATCGTTGATGCCAAAATCAAGGGCCGTGAGCGGCACCAGCACGCCGATGGCCAGCACGGTCCCCGGCATGGCATAGCCCATGGCGGCGAGGCGAAGGGGCAGCAGGCTGCGAGTCCCCCCATCGAGGCGACGGAAGAAGCCGAGCAGCAGGGCAATGGCCATGGCCAGCAGGGCGGTCAGGGCCGAGATGGCAAGGCTGTTGCCCGCAAAGCGCACGAATTCGGGCGTCCACGACAGCGCGAAGTAACGCACCCCGTAATCGAACAGGATGACGAACGGCAGGGCGAACCCCGCCAGCACCAGGCCCCAGCACCAGAGCCCGGCCAGCACGCCCCTCAGGCCCCCGAGGGGGTAACGCAGGGGCTGCTCGAAGCCCATGGACTTCTGGAACACCTGCTGGCGCTGGCGGGAGCGGCGCTCCAGCGCGATGAGCAGCACCACCGCCAGCAGCATCAGACAGGAGAGCTTGGCGGCGGTCGCCAGGCTGCCGTAGCCGAGCCAGGTGTCGTAGATGGCGGTGGTCAGGGTGTTGATGGCAAAGAAGTGGACGGTGGCAAAGTCCGCCAGAGTTTCCATCGCGACCAGAGATGCCCCCACCATGATGGCCGGGCGGGCCAGGGGGAGGCTCAGGCGGCGAAAGCTCTGCCAGGGGGTGCAGCCGAGCAGACGGCTGGAGTGAATGAGGCTGACCGACTGCTCCAGGAAGGAGGCCCGTGCCAGCAGATAGACATAGGGGAAAAGCACCAGCGCCAGCACCCAGGCGGCGCCCCCGAGGGAGCGAATGGCCGGGAACCAGTAGTCGGCCGGTCCCTGCCAGCCAAACAGGGCACGCAGCCCCGCCTGCAGCGGGCCCGAGTAGTCGAGCAGGTCGGTATAGACGTAGGCCACGATATAGGAGGGCATCGCCATGGGCAGCATCAGCGCCCATTGCAGGGCGCGGCGCCCCGGCACCTCGCACATGGCCACCAGCCAGGCGGTGGGCACTCCGAACAGCAGGCTGAGGCAGACCACCCCCAGCACCAGACCGGACGTGTTTCGCAGATAGTCGGGCAGTACGGTATCGGCGAGGTGGGCAAACAGTTCCCCATCAGCCGAGAAGGCGGAGAAGACCAGGGCGAGTACCGGCAAACCCAGCAGCAGGGCGGTGGCCCAGCTGCCGGCAATCCATCCAAAATGTTTCATGAGTCCACAGAAGTTGATGGGGCCGTTGGCCCCATCTGATTACAAGTCGAATTTCACTTCATCCAGCAGTTGCAAGGCGTCCTTGCGGTGCTTGGCATAATCGCTGACCGGCATGGGGTCAGACTTGAACGTGCCCCAGGACTTGACCATGGCAGAAGGCTCGACCCCCGCCTTGACCGGGTACTCGGCATTCACATCAGCATACATGTGCTGGGCGGTATCCCCGGAGAGGAACTCCATCAGCTTCTGTGCTGCGTCCTTGTTCTTGGCATACTTGGTCATGGCCACGCCGCTCACGTTGACGTGGGCACCGCGATCACCCTGGTTCGGGAAGTTGATTTCCACCGCGTCGGCCCAGGACTTCTGCGCCGGGTCCTTCAACATGGCACCCAGGTAGTAGCTGTTGCCTAGGGAGACATCACAGATGCCGTCCTTGATCGCCTTGACCTGATCACGGTCGTTGCCCTGGGGCTTGCGCGCCAGGTTGGCCTTGACCCCTTCCAGCCAGGTCTTGGTATCCGCCATGCCGTGATGGGCAATCATGGACGAAACCAGCGCCACATTGTACTCGTGCTTGCCACTACGGGTACAAATTTTTCCTTTGAATTCAGGCTTGACCAGATCTTCGTAGCGGATGGTGTCGAGCTTGCCAAGACGCTCCTTGCTGGAGTAGATGGCACGCACCCGGGTGGTCAGGGCGAACCAGCGGTTGTCCGGATCGCGATAGATGGAGGGGATGTTCTCCTGCAGCGTCTTGCTGTCCACCGGCTGCACCAAGTCCTTGTCCACCAGCTCGGTCAGACGGCTGATGTCCACGGTCAGCATCAGATCTGCCGGAGAGAGCTTGCCTTCCCGTTCCAGACGCTCGTTCAGCCCCTCTTTGGCAAACACCACATTGACCTTGATCCCGGTCTCCTTCTCGAACTGCTGGATGATGGGCTTGATCAGCTCATCCTGACGGTTCGAATAGACGTTTACCTCCTGGGCGGCGAACGCCGACTGGGCGACAAGCGTGGAGAAAGCCAGTGCCAACATCTTCATTTTCATCATCCGTTCCTTGTCTGCGTAAAGAGTGATAACCATTTTCGTTTGCATTCTGCATGAATCGGGAGGAGAGGATCAAGGCGGTTTGCTGGGTTGGAACGATCTATTTAATCAGCGGCCAAACAAAAAGACCGGATGGAATCCCATCCGGTCTTTCGACGACCACCCATTCACACTGTCGGCAGAACCTGCCCGGACCTTTGCCCGACCCGGCCGGGCAAAGGGGCGTACTCAGAGCGCCTCGTCGTCGCTCTCACCAGTACGAATACGCACCGCTTGCAGCAGGTCATAGACGAAAATCTTGCCGTCACCGATCTTGCCGGTATAGGCCGCCTTGCAGATGGCCTCGATCACCCCTTCGACGTTCTCGTCTGCGGTAGCGATCTCCAGCTTCACCTTCGGCAGAAAGTCGACCTGGTACTCGGCCCCCCGGTATAATTCGGTGTGCCCCTTCTGGCGACCAAAACCCTTCACTTCGGAGACGGTCAGGCCTTCCACCCCCAGGTTGGCGATGGCCTCGCGCACGTCGTCCAACTTGAAAGGTTTGATAATCGCAGTAATCAGCTTCATCTGGTTGCTCCCAATCCATGGTATGTCACGAATGGGTCATCAATTCTTGTGCCAAGTATTTTTATCGTTTATTTTCATATAGATAGATATGACACTCTGAGCCAGAAAGGCTCAGGATCACCAAGGAAGCGCATCTCGCCCCATAATGAGGCACCAAGCTGCACCAGACTCCCTTGATGCACCAAATGAGAGCATCACCCCATGTTAGTCATCTCCAACAGCGTGATCATCCCCTGGCATGAACTGCAATTCCAGACCATGCGGGCCCAGGGCAATGGCGGCCAGCACGTCAACAAGACCGACTCCGCCGTCTGGCTGCGCTTCGATTATCGCGACTCCCCCAGCCTGCCGCCGCTCTACAAGGAGGGACTGGAGCGGCTCAGCGACAGCCGGGTTCACGACGGCTTCATCCAGATCAGGGTCGAGACCCATCGCAGCCAGGACATGAATCGCAAGGAGGCCATGAGCCGCCTGACCGAGCTGCTGAAAAAAGCCGCCTGGCGCCCCAAGGCCCGCCACGCCACCAAGCCGACCCGCAGCTCCCAACGCAAGCGGGTCGATGCCAAGAAACGCAAGGGAGAGATCAAATCCACCCGCGGCAAGCCCGTGCTGGAGTGACCTGCCACAAGCCCGAGGACAAGAGAATGCAGTACAGCTTTTGTGAATGTGCCAAGGGGCCCCTGCTCATCGCCATCGATGGGGCCGGGCTGCGCCACGTGGAATTCATGCAAGGGGAGCGCCCCGTCCTGCCGCAAGCGGAGTGGCAGCGGGATGATGCCGCCCTGGCCCCCTTTGTCGAGCAGTTTGCCGCCTACTTTGCCGGCCGCCTGCGGCGCTTCGATCTCCCCCTGGCCGCCACGGGCACACCATTCCAGCAGGCCGTGTGGCAGGCGTTGTGCGACATTCCCTACGGCGAGACCGTCAGCTACCTCCAGATTGCAGAGGCCATCGGCAACCCCAGGGCCGTGCGGGCGGTGGGCGCCGCCAACGGCCGCAACCCCCTCAGCATCATAGTACCCTGCCACAGGGTCATAGGGCGCAGCGGTGAACTGACCGGCTACGGGGGAGGTATCCCCATCAAGCGCTGGTTGCTGGCACTGGAGCAGGAGACCGCAGACCACTTCGCGCTGACCCCATGAAGGGGCGCGCCTCCTGTCAAATGCGGGTTGCGGGTGCAGGCACCACAGACCACAGGCCACTCGCGCGGATCCTCTGACGAGCGGCATCTCCATCACATGCGAGTTGCTGGTCCCAACAGCAGACCGCGTCGCACTGCTCATGACGGACAGCATCCCCATCACATGCTGGTTGCTTGCCATCTTGCAGCATGGTTGCGTGATGCGTTGAGCCGGAACCGGGATAATCTGCCACCGGATCCGCCCCATGGCAGGAGCGCGCCCACCGCCCCGATTCATCTTTCCTTTGAGCAGCACAACAAAATAAATCACTGATTATTTATTTTATTTCAGCATCAAACATTTAAAAATCACATTACCGCAGCATTTTGAAAATGAACACAGTATGAAGAATCGCCTCAGAAGCGCTTCAGAGAGCATCAGGCATCATGGCTTCACACTTGGATGGGACGGCTCATCCCTCATTCAGGTGGCACCCATGTGACGCTTCCAATCTGTCTTTTCCCCGCGCCTCCCCAGAGGCGCTT
Source organism: Aeromonas sp. s1(2024) (assembly GCF_040908005.1). Lineage (NCBI taxonomy): Bacteria > Pseudomonadati > Pseudomonadota > Gammaproteobacteria > Aeromonadales > Aeromonadaceae > Aeromonas > Aeromonas sp. s1(2024). The sequence continues at coordinate 82,295 of NZ_JBFOCW010000070.1, forward strand.
TTTTTGCCTGCAAGCGGGTGCAAAAAAGCCCGCCGAAGCGGGCAATGACCGGAAGGTGCTGACTTCCAGGGTCTATCAGAGGGCGAGGAACAAGCCTGCCAGGGAGGCGCTCATCAGGTTTGCCAGCACCCCCGCCAGGATGGCGCGCATGCCGTAGCGGGCGATGAAGGACTTGCGCTCCGGCACCATGGCCCCCAGGCCGCCGATGAGGATCGCCATGGAAGAGATGTTGGCGAAACCACACAGGGCGAAGGTGACGATGGCCTTGCTCGACTCGTTCAAGGTCTGATCCTGCACCAGGGCGATGAAGGCGACGAACTCGTTGATGACGATCTTGGTGCCGATAAGCGCCCCAGCCGCCTGGGCCTGATCCCAGGGGACGCCGATGAGCCAGGAGACGGGGGCAAACAGCCAGCCCAGGATGATCTGGAAGCTCAGCTCCAGCCCCACCAGGTCGCCGGCCCAGCCCAGCAGGCCGTTGAGCAGGGCGATCACGCCGACGAAGGCCAGCAGGGTCGCCCCCACGGCGACGGCGATGTTGAGACCCGCCATGGCGCCATCGGCGGCCGCTTCAATGACGTTGGTGGCGCGGGGGATCTCCACGTCTTCGTGGTGATCTTCCTCTTGCGCGGCGGGCGGCACCAGGATCTTGGCCATGGCAAGCCCGGCAGGGGCGGACATGAAGGCCGCCGCAATCAGGTATTTCAGCTCGACCCCGATGCTGGCGTAGCCCACCAGGGTGCCGCCAGCTACCGAGGCCAGCCCGCAGCTCATCACCGCAAAGAACTGGGAATCGGACATCCTGGAGAGATAGGGTTTGACCACCAGCGGCGCTTCCACCATGCCGACAAAGATGTTGGCGGTGGCAGAGAGGCTCTCGGCGCGGCCGGTGCCCAGCAATTTCTGCAGGCCGCCGCCGAGCAGGGCGATCACTTTGGGCATCAGGCCGATGTGATAGAGGATGGCGATCAGCGCGGAGAAGAAGATGATCACCGGCAGCACGTTGAAGGCGAAGATGAAGCCCAGCTTGAACTTGGCCAGATCCCCGAACAGGAAGGCAATCCCCTCCTGGCCGTAGCCGATGACGCTGCTGACGCTCTCGCTGACACCGTTCAAGACCTGCTGACCGGCGGGCAGCCAGAGCACCAGGGCGGCGAAGAGCACTTGCAGGCAGAGAGCAAAGCCCACTGTTCGCAACGGGATACGACGACGATTATCAGAGCAGAGTGCGGCCAGGGCCAGGATGCTCAGGATACCAAGCAGGGCAATCATGGGGATTCCATCCAGTGAGGCTGAAGATGGGCGCGGATTCTGCTCCCCTCCCCTCACCGCCGCAACCCCGCCGGGTTACAACCCTGTTAGCAAAAACGTTTGCACGATATCGGTTGCGCCAACTGACTGATTTGACACAACTTTGAAACCGCACTCACGCCAGTGTTCTTGTATGGAAACGATTATTCCTCGGTGCCGGACAATTTCCCCCCGAGCCAGGGTGCGAGTCGCTGCGCCCAGTAGGGCCCGGGTCCGAAGCTCTCCTTGAGGAAGTCGATGAAGAGGCGGATCTTGGGATCCAGATGCTCTCGCCTGGCATAGACGGCGTGCACCGCCATCTTCTGGTTCGGTTGCCACTGGGGCAGCAGAGGGATGAGCTGACCAGATTGCAGCTCCTTGTCCAGCAGGTAGTTGGCCACATAGGCGATGCCGAGCCCGGCCAGGGCGGCGTCCCGCACCGCTTCCGCCAGATCCACCCGATAGTTGCCCGCCACCTGCACCGTCTGGCGCTCCTTGCCCTGGCGAAATGACCACTCGTGGTAGCGCCGCTCCCGGCTCTGGTAGGTGATGCAATTGTGATGGGCCAGATCCCTGGGGTGCAGTGGCGTGCCGTGACTCAGCAGATAATCCGGCGAGGCCACCAGCACGAAGCCGATGTCTGCCAGTCGCAGCCCGACAAGAGACTCGGGTTTGTCCTCGTAGGTGGTGATCCAGAGATCCAGCCCCTCATCCACCAGATTGGTGCGGTGATCGAACAGGGACACCTCCAGCTCCAGATCCGGATAACGTGCCTGAAACGCCTTGAGGCGCGGGATCACGTGCAACCGCCCGAAGGATTGACCAACCCCCAGATGGAGCACACCGCTCACCTTGCCACGGCGCTCCGCCACCATGGACTCCGCCTCCAGTGCCACCGCCACCAGAGCGCGGCAGTGGCGGGCATACTCCTGACCCAGTTCGGTGAGCCCGAAACGGCGGGTAGTGCGCTGTACCAGCTGGGCGCCGAGCGCGGTTTCCAGCAGGGCGAGCTGCTTGCTGATGTGGGATTTGGAGACCCCGAGGCGGCGCGCAGCCGCCGAGATGCCCTGTTCACGAACCAGGGCATCGAAGATCACCATTTGGGGAAGACGTTGCAGCACGGTGTCACCGGAGTGGATGGCGGGGCCGCATTATTCCAGAGCGGCCCGCCATGGGGTAGGGTCAGTGCCCCAGGGCATCGATGATCTGCTGTTTGAGAGGATCATCCGACGGATTCTGGTTGGCGCCATAGCTCGCAATCAGCTTGCCGTCCCGCCCGACCAGGTACTTGTGGAAGTTCCAGTTGGGCGCATCACCGTCGGCAGCCGCGGCCAGCCCCTTGAACAGCGGCACTGCATCCGAACCCCGCACCGCCACCCGGTTGAACATGGGGAAGGTCACCCCGTAGTCCCGGCGGCACACCTCGGCGGTCTTGTTCTCGTTGCCCGCCTCCTGCCAGAAATCGTTGGAGGGGAAGCCCAACACCATCAGTCCTTTCTCCTTGTAGCCCTGATAGAGGGCTTCCAGATCCCGGAACTGACCGCTGTAACCGCAGTAGGAGGCGGTGTTGACCACCAGCACCACCTTGCCCTCGGTCAACTGGCAGAGGTTGTGGCGCTGGGTGCTGTTGAGCTCCCGCATCTCCACGTTGAAGTAATCGGGGCAGGCGGCAGAGACCGCGCCCGAGCCGAGCATCAGCAGCAGGGTGAACCATTTCATCGACGTGACTCCCATTGTTTTGTCCATCATACGCAAGACCCCGGAATCTGGTTCAGGGATCAGTGCAGGGGGATCCCGGTCAGCCAGCCGTGTCCCCAGAAGATAAGCAGAGCCGTGAGGGCCAGCCCCGCCCCCAGACTGATCCCCGTCCCCTGCCAGGTGGCGGCGGCACGGGGGTGACGACCCCACTCCCGCATCGAAATCCAGACGATGCTGATGAGTGCCCAGAGACCGAGCCCGCCAAACAGCACCAGAGAACGCGCCTCGCTGTTTACCGCCAGATGGGCCCCCGACCAGAGCAGCACCCCGAGCAGCTGGGGATGCACCAGCCAACGGCGGAAATGGTTGGCCCCCTGCCCCGCGCACAGCAGGACAAGGGCGATCGGCATGACCCCCATCACCAGGGTGGGCCCCCAGACAGGCAGAAAATAGAGGGGCATGGGGCTGGCACTGCGCCAGCCTGCGAGGATGCAGCCGATGGCGACGAACACCAGCAGCGAGAAGAGCCCCTTGTAGCGGTTCTCCCCCAGTCGATCCCGCAGACGGGCGCGGTGCTGTGCCGCGAAACAGGGGTAGAGATGGATCAGGGTGAACAACACCACCCCCAGGGTCAGCAGGATCATGGCTCGCTCCTCGCATATTGCCCCCCGGAATGGGAAGCCCTCCCTCAGGCGGGCCTTGTTTCTCGTGGCTCCCTCACTGTCGGGAGATCACTATGCCGCAAAGCCCCTTGTCAGAATACAAAAACCATATGAAAGACAGCAGGATAATAAAAAAAGCCGACCCAAGGATCGGCAAGTGCGTCAGAGGTGCCACGCCGGGCCGCTCACTCTGCTGCACGGGGCAGGGTCAGGCCGATGCACCGCATCGGCCAGGAGAGAGGGTCATTTGCGCAGCAGGTAGAGAGCCGCCACGTTGCGAGCCGTGAGCTGCAGGTTGGTGGTGGCGGTGGCCAGCGCCTCCGGCAGGGACATGGCCCGATTGACCACGGCGAACACCGCATCCAGCCCGTGCTCGTGCACCACGCCGCAGTCATCGGTGAGGCATCCGGCGATGCCGATCACCGGCTTGCCGAACTGCTTGGCACAGCGAGCCACCCCGATGGGCGTCTTGCCGTGGATGGTCTGGCTGTCGATGCGGCCCTCGCCGGTGATGACCAGATCCGCATCGGCCACCGCCTCGGCCAGGTTCAGCGCCTCGATGACGATCCGGATGCCGGGTTTGAGCTCGGCGCCGAGCAGCCCCACCAGGGCTGCCCCCATGCCGCCTGCGGCCCCCGTTCCCGGGATCTCCTTCACCTGCTTGCCAAGCGCCTGCTCGATGCAGTCCGCGTAACGGGCCAGATTGGCATCCAGCTCGGCCACCATCTCGGGAGTTGCCCCCTTCTGCGGACCGAACACGGCGGACGCCCCTTTCGGGCCGCACAGCGGATTGTCCACGTCGCAGGCCACCTCGATGGTGAGTCCGGTCAGACGGGGATCCAGCCCGCTCAGGTCGATGGTGGCCAGCTCGGCCAGACCGGCACCGCCCGGCGCGATGGGGGTACCATCTGCTTTCAGGAGCTTGCCGCCGAGTGCCTGGATCATGCCGGCACCGCCGTCATTGGTGGCGCTGCCGCCGATGCCGAGGATGAGGTGGTTCACCCCCATCTCCAGCGCGGCCAGGATCAGCTCCCCGGTGCCGACACTGGAGGTGAGCCGCGGATTGCGCAGCTCGGGCGCCACCAGATGGAGGCCGGAGGCCGCCGCCATCTCGATGACGGCGCGCTTGCCATCCCCCAGCAGGCCCACGAAGCCCTGCACCCTGTTGCCGAGGGGGGCGGTCACCTCGACCGGCAGGATGCGACCACCGGTGGCATCCACCAGAGACTGCACCGTCCCCTCGCCGCCATCGGCCATGGGCAGCTTGACGTAGGTGGCATCCGGCAGCACCTGCTTGAAACCGGCCTCGATGGCATCGGCCACCGCCATGGCGCTCAGGCTCTCCTTGAATGAATCGGGGGCGATCACAATTTTCATATCAGTTCCTTAGGCGAGGCCAAACACGCCAAACATCAGGGTGGAGACAACGGCGATGGTCAGACCGACCGCGGTTTCGTAGGGGATGAGCTTGAGTCGCTCGCCGACGCCCATGTGGACGCTGCCGCCGGTGGCATGGAAGAAGGAGCCGTGGGGCATGTGGTCAAACACGGTGGCGCCGGCGTGGATCATGGCGGCCCCTGCCAGGCTGCTGATCCCCAGTTCAATCAGAGTGGCGCTGAACACGTTGGAGGCCACCACGGTCCCGGCCGTGGTCGAGGCGGTCGCCAGCGACATCAGGGCTCCGGAGATGGGGGCCAGCAGATAGGAGGGCAGACCGGAGGCGGTCAGGCCGCTGATGAGCACATCTTTCAGGCCGGAGTTGGCGATGATGCCCGCCAGGGTACCCGTCCCCAGCAGCATGATGGCCACCGGCGCCATGCGGGCCAGGCCCGAGACGGCAAACTGGTTCACCTTGGTGAACTTGCCCATCATCAGGGCACCGACCAGGCCGCCGAGAGGCAGCGCAATGAGCGGGTCCACCACGATGCCGGCGATGGGACGCAGGGCCAGCAGCAGGATGGCGACCAGGGGCGCACTGATGGCGGCGGCAAAGCCGGGCAACTTGGCACCGTCAAAGCTCACCACCTCGTCGGCGGCCACCTTGCTGCCCCGGTTGTTGAGGCGCTTGGCGAGCCAGTAGGCCATCACCAGACCGAACAGGCCGGGAATGATGCCCGCCGCCATCACCGAGGTGAGAGGCAGGTGGAAGGCATCGGCTGCCGCGATGGCGTTGGGGTTGGGAGACATGACGTTGCCCGCCTTGCCACCGCCTATCATCGCCAGCAGGATGGCCGCCTTGGAGAGATCGGCACGGCGGGCGATGGCCAGCGCAATGGGGGCGACCGTGATGACGGCCACGTCCACGAAGACGCCGACCGCGGTCAGGATCAGGGTGGCCAGCGCCAGGGCCAGCAGGGCGCGGGTTTCGCCGAGTTTCTTGACGATGGTCTCGGCGATGGTGGTGGCGGCGCCCGATTCGATGAGCACCCCGGCCAGCACACCCGCCGCCAGGATCCGCATCACCGCCGTGGTGATCCCCTGGGCGCCGCCGATCATCAGGGCGACGGTCTGGGTCAGGTCGGCGCCACCGATCAGGCCACCGGCCAGGGCACCGACAATCATGCCGTAAGCGGGCGGCACCTTCTTCAGGATGAGGAAGATGGCGATGGAAAGCGCGGCGAGCGCGCCGAGCGCGGAGACTGGGATCATGACGGGCACCTTGTTGTTGTAATGAGTGGCGCCATTATGGGGATCCCCGCCTGGAATGCTTTGGCCATAAAACCAAAAAAAGCATTTACCGGCCTTGTATTTTTGTTGGAAAAGACAAATCAGCTATCGAGACTGAGCCCGAGATAGAGCAGAAATTTGTCATCTAACTTGTTGAAATTCAAGCCGGTTATCTGCTCTATCCGGGTCAGTCGATAACGCAGGGTGTTGGGGTGAATGAACAGGGCTTCGGCACAGGGATGCAGATCACAATCCTGCAAGAAATATTGGCGCAGCGTCTTTTGCAGCGTTCCCTTTGTGTCCTCCTGCGCCAGCTTTTGCAGCGGAGCCCGTAGCTGATCCGCCTGCCAGGAGTCCGCCAGGGTGCCGAGCAGCACTGAGAGCCGGTAATCCTCGAAGAAATAGACCTGCTTGCGGGGCGACTGGCGCATGCCACGGCGCAAGGTGTCTCGCGCCGTCTGGTAGGAGAGCGCCAGCCCAGGGATGCCGGCGAAGTAATCACCCACCCCGATGCGAACCTTGAAATGGGGAATACGGGAGAGCAGCAGCCGGATCCGGCTGCGCTCCTGCGCCGACTGCCAGACGCCGTCGCTGAGCTGGGCGGGTTTGAGCACCACTATCTCGTCCAGGCCGTTGATGGCCACCAAGTTGTCCCGCTCCGGGTTTTCCAGCAGGTGAACCAGCTCCCTCACCTGGGCGGGCTCGGCCTCCTCCAGCGCCAGCACGGCCACCACCCGGGGCTGGGCGAGATCCAGCTCGAGGAAGCGGGCCACCTGTTGCAGTTGATCGGCCCGCCCTTCGCCGCGAATGAGCTGCAACACCAGCTCCTCCTTGTGGCGCTTGTCCCACTGCAACTGCTCGGTGAGTGCCGCCTGTTCCAGGATGAGCTCGGCGGTCATGCGCACCAGCTCGGCGTAAGCACGCACGATGTCCGGATCCCCAGAGATGCCGATGACGCCGAGCAGCTCCCCCTGATAGGCGATGGGCAGGTTGATGCCAGGCCTCACCCCCTTGAGCTCCCGGGCGGTGGCCTCGCTTATCTCTACCACCCGGTTCTCGGTCAGGGCCAGCACGGCCCCCTCGTGGCGCTGGTGCAGCCGCTCCGGATTGCCGGACGCAATGATGAGTCCCCGCTCATCCATGACATTGACCGAGAACGAGAGGATCTTCATCGCCCGGCTGACTATCTGATGCGCGAGCGCGTCGTTGAGCTGCATTGCCTCTCCATACCATTTGTTGACAGGGTCCCCGGCGTGCGCCATCACCGGGATCACCCGTTAAAGATCCCACATCATCAAGACAAGCGCGGGGGGGATCGCTAGAATAGGCCACTTTACGCTATCAGTGCCCCACCATGGATCAAGGATCCGGCATCATGCCGCTTTGCGCCGTGGTGGTTTCACCCTCCGATATGGACTCCGCTATGGATTATGAATTTCGCCGCGACCCGTTCGGTGGCTATCGCGCCCGGTTCTCCATGGGCCATGAAGCCATCGGCCAGTGGTTGATCGACGAGGTGGGCAAGGACGAGGAGAAGCTCGACGAGCTGTTCGCCATCATCGACCAGCTCTCCAGCCGGGCCCGCACCGAATACCGGCTGCTGGGGGGCGACTACTCCCTGCTGCTGACCCACGAGGAAGCCGAGGTGAAGGCCAATGTCCTCAATATCGAGCAGGACGAGGATCTCGACGATCTCGCCTACTACGATGATGAACAGCTGGCCATGTGCGGGCTGGAAGATTTTGCCCAGGTACTCGGCTCCTGGCGCGCCTTTATCCGCAACGAGGATATGGGCTGATTACCCCCATTCGGGCGAGCATGCCCCTTGCAACCCAACAGGATTGACTATGTCCATTTACGATTTTGATGACGAACTGCCGGAAGACGAGCTGGATCAACCGAAGAAACCCGCCCAGCCCAAGAAGAAGGGCAAGCAGGTGCTGAACACCCAGGTCAACCTGAGCCCGCGCGATGCCAGCCGCCTGAACGGCATGCACGTCGAGGCCATCACCACTCTGGATGACGTCAGTCTGCCGAAGAACGTCATCTTCAAGGCCGGTCTCATCGCCCTGGGCGAGCTGGAAGCCAGCAAACGCGCCGACATCATCGCCCGGGTCATCGCCGAGTCCGGTCGCTGATACGGGAAGGCCATCGCCTCTCTCGGTGACATCTTGCCGCCGCCCAAGCCGGAGCCCAGCTCCGGCTTTTCATTGCGCGTCTTCTGCCGGCCAGTCCCTTTTCCTTGAACCAGACCATGGGGATCGTTAAGGTGCGCCCTTCATTCATACAAGGAGACTCGATGTTACCACTCCCCGATATCCTCATCTGGCTCGTCCTGGGGCTCGCCGTACTCTGCTGCCTCGCCCGCCGGACCAGGCCCGGCATGCTCCTGCTGGGACTAGCCCTGCTCACCGCCCTCTGGCTTGAGCGACTCGCGCCCCTCGCCGCTCTTGTCAGCCTCGCCGGTCTGCTGCTGGCCTGGCGTACCCCCACCCTGCCCCCACCCTGGCGTGGCGTCGCACTGACGCTGATCCTGCTGTGGTCCCTCGCCCTGACGCTGCATCTGGTGCCCGGCTTTGACAATCTCAGGGTGCTCGACAAGGTACAGGCGGGCCCGGCCAGCGTGCCCTTCACCCTTTACCTCAATCTGGACAAGCCGCTCATTTTCTTCGCCCTGCTGCTGGCCATCCCCGGCCTGCTCGGCCCGGGTGGAACGATGCGCTGGCGGCCGCTGGCCCTGCTCATCCTGCCGCTCGCGGCCCTGCTCATCACCGCCTGGCAACTGGGCGCCCTCAAACCCGAAGCGGGACTGCCCCACTGGTGGTGGCTGTTCGCGTTCAACAACCTGCTGTTCACCTGTGTGGCGGAAGAAGCGCTGTTCCGGGGATGCATCCAGCAAGGGGTGGCAAGCCGAAGCACGCCCTGGGCAGGTCTCCTGGTCGCCAGCCTGCTGTTCGGCGCAGCCCATCTTGCAGGTGGCCCGTTGCTGGTGTTGTTCGCCGCGCTGGCGGGGGCCTGCTATGGCCTGGCGTTCCAGCTGAGCGGGAGCCTCAGTGTCGCCATCCTGCTCCACTTCCTGTTCAACTTCGCCCACCTGGCCCTGTTTACCTATCCCCTGGCCAGCCACTGACGTCGAGTACCGGTTCACCGGGCAAAAAAATGCCCCGCCCCCGTGGGGGCAGGGCATCTGCATTCACCCTACAATCTAGTCGACGTAGAAGGTCTGCTGGAAGGTCAGCGTCTGCTGCTGCCCCTCCCCCATGATCTTCAGGGTGAACTGGTAGGTGTCCTCATTGCGATAGGGCAGCACTGCCAGGTAATAGATGGCATTCCCCTCTTTCACCTCCTGAAAATTCAGGGGGCGAAGTGTGCCGGTCAGATTGCGGGCTTCGCCGCTGATCCCCACCGCCTGTGCCACCCCCTGCTTGTTCTGCACCGCGATATTGACGATGCCGTTATAGCGGCTGCGCTCCAGGCCATAGGTCCTGGCTACCTCGGGGGTGAGGAAGCTGGAGTTGAACGCGCTGTAGTGCACTTTCCAGGGGCCCAGCTCCTGCATCTGCTCAGCCCGCAGCGGCAGCGTCATCAGGAGTGCCAGCAGGCAACTCATCCAGGCTGTTTTCATGATGTCATCCCTCTCGTATCAACCCTGATTATCGAGCAGAGCGGCAATCTCGGCGGGGATCTGCTTTGGCGCGTCGATGGCGACCGTCTTGTGCCGACCCAGCTCCCCCCGCAGGATGCGAACCTGCCCCTTGGCCACCTTGCACTGCTTGGCCAGGTACTTGATCAGGTGACTGTTGGCCTGACCATCCACCGGCGGTGCCGTGATGGCCACTTTTAACTCGTCACCGTGCAATCCGATGATCTGATCCCGGCTCGCCTTGGGCTGGATCATCAGATGCAACACCAGCTCGTCCCCTTCCAGCAGGACGGCGGGCATCAGATCATCCACCACAACTGGCCGAACAGATCCCCCATCAGGTAGTTGATGGCCTGCAGCGCGATGAAAGCGACCAGCACGGAGAGATCCAGCCCGCCCAGTGCAGGCAGGATGCGACGAATGGGGGCCAGGAAGGGTTCAGTGAGCTGGTGCATCACGTATTCAATGGGGTTGCGACCCTGGCTGACCCAGCTCAGGATGGCGCGGATCAGCAGGATCCAGAAGATCATGGAACCCGCTTTCTTCAGCACGGTGAGCGTCGCAAACAGACAGAGAGTGAGCCAGTCCGCCTGCAGCACATTCATGCTCTTGAGCAGGACCAATTTGCCAAAGGCGATCAGCAGCGCCAGCAGCACAGAGGCCATGTCCAGCCCGCCAAAACCCGGGATGACGCGGCGCAGGGGCACCACTAGCGGGTTGGTCAGCTTGACCACCATCTGGCTCATGGGGTTGTAGAAGTCGGCCCGCGCCCACTGCAGCCAGACCCGCAGCAGCACCACCATAAGGTAGAGATCAAAGACAGTGTTAATCAAAAAGTAAGCCGTGTTCATCCGGGCTCCTTGCTAAAAGGGATTCAGAAAAGGGTTTCCATTTCGCCGGCCCGGGTAACGGCCGCCTGCATGGCTCTTGCGGTCAGCGGCATCAGCCCCTGCTCCTGGAATGTCTTGACGGCCTCGGCCGTGGTCCCGCCCTTGCTGGTCACCTGCTCGCGCAGGGTCTGCAGCGACAGCTCGGGATTCTGCTCCACCATGGCGGCCGCTCCCAGGGCGGTTTGCTGCACCAGCAGGCGGGCCTGCTCCGGCGTAAAGCCCATGGCCTCGGCCTCCTCGGCAATCGCCTGCATGAACAGGAAGAAGTAGGCCGGGGCACTGCCCGCCGCCGCAATGACGCCGTTGATGCCGGCCTCCTCATCCACCCAGAGGGTCTTGCCCACGGATTGCATCATCTGTTCGGCCACCGCCCGATCGGCCTGCCCGATGGCGGGCGGTGCATAGAGCCCGGTCATCCCCAGCCCCAGCAAGGAGGGGGTGTTGGGCATGGTGCGAATGATGCGATCGTGACCACCCGCCATCTCCTGCAAGCGCGCGACGCGAATGCCGGCAGCGATGGAGATGAGCAACTTGCCATCCAGCGAGCCAAGCTCGGCCACCAGCGCCGTCAGCATGCCCGCCATCAGCTGGGGCTTGACCGCCAGCACGATCACCTCGGCCTCCCGGGCCGCCTCGGCGTTGTCCTGGGTGATACGGATGCCGAACTGGCTGGCCAGTTCGTCCAGCTTGGGGCGGCTGGGATTGGCGGCGATGATACGCTCTGCCGGGTAGCCCGCCTGGATGAGGCCGGCAATGATACTGCGGCTCATGTTGCCTGCCCCGATGAAGGCGAGGGTTCTCTGCTGCATCAAACACTCCTGTTACTGACATCGCAGCGGATGCCGACCCAGCCTGTGCGGGCTGACAGCATCACACGCGCCTGTTTACCTGAACAAAGCACGACCGGGGTGTTTCTCGCCCCGGCTCTTGCTCATGAATAGTCGCGGGCCCCGAAGATGGCGGTCCCGACCCGCACCATGGTGCTGCCATGGGCAATGGCCGGCTCGAGATCCTCGGTCATCCCCATCGAAAGGGTGTCGACGCTCGGGTATTGTTGCGCAAGCTCGGTGAACAGAGCCTGCATGCGCGCCATCTGGGCCGCCAGCACCCCCTCGTCGCGGGTATGCTCGGGGATGGCCATCAGGCCGCGCAACCGCAGCCGCTCGCTTTGGGCCACCAGGGAGGCCAGGCGGAAAATCTCTTGCTCCGACGTACCGGATTTGCTGCTCTCTCCGCTAATATTGATTTGCAGACAGATATTTAGCGGCGCGAGCCCACCCGGTCTCTGATTGTTGAGGCGTTCGATGAGCTTGTCGCGATCGACACTTTGAACCCAGTCGAACCGCTCCGCCACCAGCTTGGACTTGTTCGATTGCAGCGGACCGATAAAGTGCCACTCTATGTCTGTACAGGCGTTCTGCTCGCGCAAGGCATCAATCTTGAGCGCGGCCTCCTGGGCGTAGGATTCGCCAAAGCGCCGCTGACCGGCGGCATAGGCAGCCTGAATGTCCCCCAGCGGCTTGGTTTTGCTGACAGCAAGCAACTGGATGTGATCTGGGCTGCGGCCAACACGCCGGGCAGCCTCTACAATACGTTCCTTTACCTGAAGCAGGTGCTGGGCAATCTGGCTCATATTTCGTTCGTAATCTTGTGATGGGAGAATAACAAATCTATGGATATCACAGAGTTATTGGCATTCAGTGTAAAGCATAAGGCCTCGGATCTACACCTCTCGGCCGGGGTCCCCCCGATGATCAGGGTTGATGGGGAGGTTCGCAAGATCAATTTGCCCGCCCTGGATCACCGGGAAGTCCATGCTCTCATTTACGACATCATGAATGACCACCAGCGCAAGGAGCTGGAGGAGAACTTCGAGGTGGACTTCTCCTTCGAAGTACCCGGCATGGCACGCTTTCGGGTCAACGCCTTCCAGCAGGCGCGCGGCTCGGGCGCCGTGTTTCGTACCATCCCGAGCACCGTTCTGACCCTGGACGATCTGGGGGCGCCGGAGATATTTCGCAAGATAGCGGAGTACCCTCGCGGCCTGGTGCTGGTGACTGGGCCCACCGGCTCGGGCAAATCCACCACCCTGGCCGCCATGGTCGATTACATCAATGACAACTTCCACCACCACATCCTCACCATCGAGGATCCCATCGAATTCGTGCACGAGAACAAGCGCTGCCTGGTGAACCAGCGGGAAGTACACCGCGACACCAAGAGCTTCAGCAACGCCCTGCGCTCGGCCCTGCGGGAAGACCCGGATATCATCCTGGTAGGTGAAATGCGGGACCTCGAAACCATCCGCCTCGCCATGACCGCCGCCGAAACCGGTCACCTGGTGTTTGGCACCCTGCACACCTCCTCGGCTGCCAAGACCATCGACCGTATCATCGACGTCTTCCCCGGCTCGGAGAAGGACATGGTGCGATCCATGCTCTCCGAATCCCTGCGGGCGGTCATCTCCCAGACCCTGCTCAAGCGTATCGGTGGCGGCCGTGTGGCGGCCCACGAGATCATGCTGGGGATCCCGGCGGTGCGAAACCTCATCCGGGAAGACAAGGTGGCCCAGCTCTATTCCGTCATCCAGACCGGGATGACCCACGGCATGCAGACCATGGACCAGAGCCTCAAGCAGCTGGTCAACCGGGGGGTCGTCGCCTCCCTCGATGCCAAGGCCAAGGCGGTCGATCCCAATACCATTTAAGCTCGCACACCCAAGGAGTCGCCATGAACATGGATGTTCTGCTCGCCGCACTGGTTGAACAAAAGGGCTCGGATCTCTTCATCACGGTCGATGCCCCCCCGACCCTCAAGGTCAACGGGCGTCTGGTGTCGCTCGGGCCGGCTCCCCTCGACAAGACGACGGCGCTGGCGTTGATCAGGGAGAGCCTGGACGAGACCCACTTCGAGCGCTTCCTGCACACCCGCGAGGCCAACTACGCCATCCAGCGGGGCTCGCTGGGGCGCTTTCGGGTCAGCGCCTTCTGGCAACAGGATATGCCGGGCATGGTGCTGCGCCGCATCGAGACCCGCATCCCCACCTTTGACGAGCTGGTGCTGCCTCCCATCCTGCAGGAGGTCGCCATGGCCAAACGCGGGCTGGTGCTCTTCGTCGGCGCCACTGGCGCCGGCAAGTCCACCACCCAGGCGGCCATGATCGGCTTTCGCAACCAGCACGGTGACGGCCACATCCTGACGGTGGAGGATCCGGTGGAGTTCGTCCATCAGCACGATCGCTGTCTGGTGACCCAGCGGGAGGTGGGGATCGACACCGCATCCTTCGATGTCGCCCTCAAAAACTCCCTGCGCCAGGCCCCGGATGTCATCCTCATCGGTGAAATCCGCTCCCAGGAGACCATGGAATTCGCCATCCAGTTCGCCGAGACGGGGCACCTCTGCCTCGCCACCTTGCACGCCAACAATGCCAACCAGGCGCTGGATCGCATCCTGCATCTGGTCCCCCAGGAGAAGCACCGCCAGTTCCTGTTCGATCTCTCCTTCAACCTGCGCGCCATCGTCGCCCAGCAGCTGCTCCCCTCCGCTCACGGGCAGCGCCGGGTCGCCGCCTTCGAGATCCTGCTCAACACCCCGCTCGTCACCGACATCATCCGCAAGGGAGAGATGCACAGACTCAAGGAGGTGATGACCAAATCCGGCGAGCTCGGCATGCAGACCTTCGATCAGGCGCTGTTCGGCCTGTTCTGCGCCGGCCAAATTGGCTACAGTGAGGCCCTTGCCCATGCCGACTCCGCCAACGACCTGCGACTGCTCATCAAGCTGTCGGGTCGCGAGCAGCTGGGCGCAGGCACTCTCGACAACGTGACCCTGGATGAATGAGGGGTGTGCGTCACCGCTAGTAAAGGACAGTTATGCTGATTGTGGTTTCCCCGGCCAAGACGCTGGATTACGAGTCACCCCTGGTGACCTCCCGTTTCACCCAACCCGAACTGCTGGACCACTCCGCAGCACTGATCACCCGGGCTCGTCAACTGAGCCCGGACCAGATCGCCAGCCTGATGAAGATCAGCGACAAGCTCGCCGGCCTCAACGCCGCCCGCTTTGCCGAGTGGCAGCCTGACTTCACGCCGGCCAACGCCCGCCAGGCGCTGCTGGCCTTCAAGGGGGACGTCTACACCGGTCTGGCCGTAGAAGATTTCAGCGAGGCCGACCTCGACTTCGCCCAGGCCCACCTGCGCATGCTCTCCGGCCTTTATGGCGTACTGCGGCCGCTTGACCTCATGATGCCCTACCGCCTGGAGATGGGGATCCGCCTCGACAACCAGCGCGGCAAGGACCTCTACCAGTTCTGGGGCGACATCATCACTGCGCACCTGAACAAGGCGCTGGCAGCCCAGGGGGACGACGTACTGATCAACCTCGCCTCCGACGAGTATTTCAAGTCGGTGCGCCCGAAAGCCCTGCAGGGGCGCATCATCACCCCGGTCTTCAAGGACGAGAAGAACGGCCAGTTCAAGATCATCAGCTTCTACGCCAAGAAGGCCCGCGGCATGATGGCACGCCATATCATCAAGCATCGGCTCACCCGGGTGGAACAGCTGACCGGTTTCAATGCCGACGGCTACTACTTTGTACCGGAAGAGTCCGACGCCAATACCCTGATGTTCAAGCGCGCTGAAAATTAATTACACATTCAAGGGAACCAAGTCGGAGATCCTCGGGTCTGACTCTGTGAATCCTCTGTTGTAAGCACTTTTTGTTGGCCGACGTCCTTGCGTCGGCTTTTTTCTGCGCCTCTCTCAGGCCACTCCCCAGGCAGCAGACAGCAAAACGGCCATCCTGGGATGGCCGTTTCAACTGTGCTCGGGGGCATTACTTCTTTTTCTTCTTTGCCGACTTCTTGGCATCCTTCGGCTTTTTCTTCTTCACCGGCACCCGCGCTTCCTTGTGTCTGGGGCGCAGCTCATCGATCACCCGGCGCTTGAGGCGCTCCTCGGTGTAGCGTTCGATCTTGGCGACCATGGCCATGTCGTGAGCTTCCACCAGGCTGATGGCGCAGCCACGGTTGCCGGCACGACCGGTACGACCGATGCGGTGCACATAGACATCCGCGCCGTAGGGCATGTCGTAGTTGATGACATGGCTGACGTTCGGCAGGTCGATGCCGCGGGCGGCCACGTCGGTGGCGATGAGGAAGGGCACCTCCCCTTCGTGGAACTTGCGGATAGACTCGATGCGCTTGGCCTGCTCCATCTCGCCACGGATCCAGGCGCAGGGCACGCCTGCCGCCTGCAACTGGCCGGAAAGCTCCGCCAGTCGCTCACGGGTCTTGACGAAGATGATGGCCTTCTGGGTCTCCGGGTTTTTCAGGATGTGCACCAGCAGAGCCAGCTTGTGGGCGGCATCATCGGCCAGGTGGATCCACTGGGTGATGGGGCGGCGCTCGCTGCGGGGCGGCTCGGCGTGCAGCTCAACCGGATCTTTGAGGATCTCGCTCGCAAACTTCTCGAGGCCGGCCCCTTCCAGGGTGGCGGAGAAGAGCATGGTGTGTTTGCGGTAGCGCGCCTCTTCCACGATGCGGTTCACGTCCTTGATGAAGCCCATGTCCAGCATCCGGTCCGCTTCATCCAGCACCAGCACCTCGATGTCGTGGCTCTCGAACTCCTCTTTCTCGATGTACTCGAGCAGACGGCCAGGGGTGGCCACCACGATGTCGGTGGTCTTGGTCAGGGCAGGCAGCTGCTCTTCATGGCTGACGCCACCGATGATGGTCTCGATGCTGAGATGGGTGTGCACCGCCAGGGCCTTGGCGTGAGCACTCACCTGCAGCGCGAGCTCGCGGGTCGGAGTCAGGATCAGCATGCGGCACGGACCCGGCTTGCGACGCGGGAAGTCCAGCAGGTGCTGCATCGCGGGCAGCAGGAAGGCGGCGGTCTTGCCGGTTCCGGTCGGCGCAGAAGCCAGAATATCGCGGCCGTCCAGGGCTGGCTCCAGCACCATCTGCTGGATGGTGGTGGGGCGGGTGAATCCCATCTCGGCCAAGGCCCGACTGAGGGCTGGATTCAGGTCGAAATCATCAAAGGACTGGCTCATGGCAATACTCGGTCATTAAGGAAGCGGCAGATTATAGGCGATTATGCCGCCGGCTCCTATGGTGACTGTGGCTTAGCCGCTATAATCGCCGGCCATTTTCCGCGGGCAGGCACAGGAGGAGGGCCGAATGGGGCGCAACAACGGTTTCACGTTCAAGCAATTTCACATCGATCACGACCGCTGCGCCATGAAGGTCGGTACGGACGGCATTCTGCTGGGAGCCTGGGCGCCGGTCGACAGCGCCCGCCGGGTGCTGGACATCGGCACCGGCAGCGGCCTCATCGCCCTGATGCTGGCCCAGCGCAGCACGAACGACTGCCACATAGACGGGGTGGAGCTGGATAAGGATGCAGCCATGCAGGCCCATGAGAATGTGACGGCCTCCCCCTGGCGTGAGCGGGTCACCATCATAGAGAGCGCCATTCAGGATCACCTCGCCCCCCCTTACGATCTCATCGTCTCCAACCCGCCCTATTTCCCGGCAGGCCAGACACTTCGCGATCCGGCCAGGGCTCTGGCGCGACATACCGGGGGGCTCGACCCCAGGGGATTGCTGGCCGCCAGCGATCGCCTGCTGAGCCGTACCGGGCAACTGGCCCTGGTGCTGCCCACGGCGATGGCGGATGAAATTTTATGCATTTCGTCGAGTTATGATCTGTATGAGCGTTGTTATCTGGCTGTTACCACCAGAGAGGGGAAAGAGGCAAATCGTGTTTTATTGCTGCTTGGCAGAGGATTAAACAAGTGTGAGAGGGGTGAAATTGTGATCCATTCTGCCACGGGAGGCTATTCCGACAGATATATCCAACTAACCAGCCCCTTCTATTTGAAGATGTAAATTTTGCCTTGAACTATTTTTTCACATCATTATGCTGACTGCTAAATGAGCGCCCGCTCAAGACCAGTTCAAACCACTGGTCGCGATGAAAAAACCAGCGGGGCTCTTTTTTTTACCCCCGGAAAGTGCCGGTCACTGACAAATAAAAAACTATAACAAGCAATAGTTTACAAGACAGACGAGGTTGAACTTGACGAAATCACTCACATTGTCCGATGTACTCGGATTGGGCTTCATGACCTTTGCGTTCTATCTGGGCGCAGGCAACATCATCTTCCCGCCCCTGGCCGGCTTCATGGCGGGTGAGCACCTCTCCCTGGCCATGCTGGGCTTCCTGGTCACCGCCGTGGGCCTGCCCCTCATCACCATCATCGCCGTCGCCAAGGCTGGCAACGGCTGGGCCGGCATGACCAAGCTGCTGCCGGCCGGCGTGGCCACCGCACTGGCCGTCGCCATCTACATCATCATCGGCCCGGCCTTCGCCGCCCCCCGTACCGGCCTGGTGGCCTACGAGATGGGCCTCAAGCCCTTCCTTGGCGACATGGGACCATCCGGTCTGGCTGCCTACACAGTACTGTTCTTCGGCGTGGCCATCCTGGTCTCCCTCAACCAGGGCAAGCTGATGGATGCCATCGGCAAGTACCTGACCCCGCTGCTGATGCTGCTGCTGCTGACTCTGGCCATCGGTGTCTTCGTCGCACCGCAAGGAAGCATGCCTGCCGCATCCGGTGACTACCAGAGCACCCCCTTCGTGAAGGGCATTCTGGAAGGCTACAACACCATGGACACCCTGGCGTCCCTGATGTTCGGTGCCCTGATCGTCGACCTACTGCGCCAGAAAGGCATCCATGACTACCAGAGCCAGTTCAAGTACCTGGCCATCGCGGGCATCATCTCCGCCATCGGTCTCTCCGTGGTCTATGTCTCCCTGTTCCAGCTGGGCAACACCGCTGCCAGCGTCGCCACCGACGTGAGCAACGGCGGTGCCATCGTCAACGCCTACGTGCTGAGTCTGTTCGGCCAACCGGGTCAGTTCATCCTGGCAGCCATCATCACCCTGGCCTGCTTCACCACGGCCGTCGGCCTCATCTCCGCCTGCTCCGACTTCTTCCACAACCTGACCGGCATGAGCTACAAGAAGCTGGTCGTGCTGCTGGGTGTCATCTGCGGCATCGTGGCCAACGTGGGCCTGAGCCAGCTCATCAGCCTCTCCATTCCGGTGCTGGTCGCCATCTACCCGGTTGCCGTGGCGCTGGTACTGGTCACCTTCCTGAAGGGTTACTTCGGTCGCCCCCGCCTGGTGTTCCGCTCCGTGCTGCTGGTCGCCTTCCTGTTCGGCTGCCTGGACGGCCTGGGCGCCGCCGGCATGAAGATGGATGCTTTCGCCTTCCTGCCGCTGTTTGACAAAGGCCTGGCCTGGTTGCTGCCGACCCTGCTGGCCTGTGGCCTCGGTGTCATGGTGCGTGGCAATGGCAAGCTGGCTGCAGAAGCGGCCTGATAACAGATCTTGACCAAATGAAAGAGGCCAGCATTTGCTGGCCTCTTTTTTGTTGGTGCAATCTGGTTCATCCGTTGTGGAGAGCGCTCTTCAGAGGACGGTTGCTGGCTTGGGTTTGCCTGCAAGACCGTACCAGTGATGCTCAAACCGGCCCTCATGCCAGCGCAGGGTGCACCAGGGCTGGTCAGCCTGCCAGCGCGGGAAGTTGATCTCCACGCGGTTATCTTCGTACTTGTAGAGAGAGGTGCTGATCTCGATATCCGACAGGATAAGCAGCACCACCCCACCGATGACACTCCATTTCAGCATCTTCCACATGGCGATTACTCGAAGCAGATCTCGATGGTGGCACGGCCATACTCCGATTCGAACGGCATCATGATCTTGGCGCCGTCGGCCCGGTGAGTAATGGTGTGATTGGGACCGGAGACGATGACCGGGGTCGCCATGTCGAACTCATAGCCCTTCTCCCCCAGCATGCGTTTGGCGCCGCCCGTCACCATGTTGGTGATCTCGCCCACCATGTCGGTCACTTCCTCGTTGATGGTGGCCGGCGCCTCCCCCAGCATGCGACGCATGATCTCCAGTGCCAGCCCCTTCTCGAAGCTGATGGAGAGGGAACCCCGGGTCTGCGGACCCACCATGCCAATCAGGCCGGAGACATCTCCCCGAGCCAGCTCGTCCGTCTTGCGCTTGGGCGCGCCCGGTTTGAGTTCCAGCTGTGCCATGGTGGAGAGCACGTTGAGCAGGGAGAGCAGGAACGGGTTTACAAAATCAGCCTTCATCTTGACTTCCTACGGTAACGGAACAGCGGGCACATTGACCATGGGCTTCTATGGTCTTGTTGGTAATAGTAAAACCATGCTGATGAGCCTGCTCGGAAAAGGCGCCGTCGATGGCGGGATCGTGCAGCTCCACTACCTCACCGCAACGATCGCAGATCAGCAGTTGCATCGGGTGGGCATGGTCGAAGTGGCAGCAGAAGATGAAGGCGTTGAGCGACTCCACCTTGTGGGCAAAGCCCTGTTCGAGCAGGAAGTCGAGCGCCCGATAGACGGTAGGCGGTTTGGCATGAGCCTCGGTCTGCTGCAACTGGGCCAGCAAATCATAGGCACTGATGGCATTGCCGTGGGCGGCAAGCAGCCGGAACACCTGGCGCCGTGTCGGGGTGAAACGGATCCCGCGCTGCTCGCAGAGGCGTTCCGCTCGTTGTAGAAGTTGGTCTTGATTCATGTTCACGCAGATACCCTGTCAATTAGCCGGATACTATCACAGGGCCCCCAGTGCGCGGCGACAAAATTCATTTTCTGGGGCTGTCTCACGTTGTGATAGAATCCCGCCCCTTGTTTGGCCAACCCGGATGATTTTTATGCAGGCGCAGCGCTTTTCCATCGCCCCCATGCTGGACTGGACCGATCGGCATTGCCGTTATTTCCACCGTCTGATGACCCGCCAGACCCTGCTCTATACCGAGATGGTGACCACGGGCGCCATCATCCACGGCAAGGGCGACTATCTGGGCTACAGCGAGCAGGAACACCCTCTCGCCCTGCAACTGGGTGGCAGCAACCCGGCAGACCTGGCCCGCTGCGCCAGGCTCGCCGAGGAGCGCGGCTATGACGAGATCAACCTCAACGTCGGCTGCCCCTCCGATCGGGTGCAAAACGGCCGCTTCGGCGCCTGCCTCATGGGCGAACCCGCACTGGTGGCCGATTGCGTCAAGGCGATGCGCGACGTGGTCGATATTCCGGTCACCGTGAAGACCCGTATCGGCATCGACGATCAAGACTCCTACGAGTTCTTGCAGGCCTTCATCGAGCAGGTACGGGACGCCGGTTGCGATACCTTCATCGTCCATGCCCGCAAGGCCTGGCTGAGCGGCCTGAGCCCGAAAGAGAACCGCGAGATCCCGCCCCTCGATTATCCTCGCGTCTACCAGGTCAAGCAGGATTACCCGGATCTGACCATTGCCATCAACGGCGGGGTGACCAGTCTGGAGCAGACTCTTGAACATCTGCAGCACCTCGACGGGGTCATGATGGGCCGCGAAGCCTACCAGAACCCCTACATTCTGGCCCAGGTGGACAATCTGGTGTTCGGCGAGAACCGTGTAGTTCCGAGCCGCCACGAGGTGGTGCGGATGATGCTGCCTTACATCGATCAAGAGCTGGCCAAGGGCAACTACCTCTCCCACATGACCCGCCACATGCTGGGGTTGTTCCAGAACATGCAGGGGGCGCGCGCCTGGCGTCGCCATCTGAGCGAGAATGCCTGCAAACCGGGGGCCGACATTCAAGTGGTGCTGGACGCCATGGCCAAGGTGCCGGAGTTCGCGCCGGCCGACGCGGTGGAGTGATCATGTACCGCTTCACCGGATCCTGGCTGCACAAGGCCCTGGTGCGTCTGTGCGCCGGCCTGCTCACCATTCTCGGCATCAAGCTCAGCGCCTTCTATTTCATCGGGCTGCTGATCGTGCTGGGGCTGCACCGGGACCAGATCCTGGGCTAAGCGCCCCACGCTCCCGAACAAGAAAAAGCCGGCGCCCCTGCGCCGGCTTTTTTGTCACCACGGAGGTGACCCGACAGTCTGGCTTACTCTTCCTGAACCATGAACTGGAGTTCAGGGGGAGAAGAGGTCAGCACATCGGCGCAGTAATCCCAGGTCGAGATGCGGTAGTGCTGCAAATCTTCATCCAGGTGCAGTCCATCGGATTCCTGATGGAACCAGCTGGCGAAACGGGACGGGGTGATGAGCTGGATCTGCTCCTCTATGACGTGGCTGTCACGCCCCTCCGCCAGATCACAATCCTCCATCACCCGCACCGCGAAGATGTGGCGAAAACTCACCCGGCACAGGGGCAACGGAGGCAGATCGATGCTGCGAGCACGCCCCAGCATGACGGTCAGGGTGTCGCTCCAGATATCCTGATGCAGTTCGGCCACGACCAGGCCGGGAGGGAGTTGACGAGAGGGAGCCCAGGGGACGGCTACCTGCCGAATGGCATTTTTCTGTTCCATATCCACCTCGCTACAGCGCATGCCATATCCTGAGTGTATCTGAAACAAATTTTGACGAAGATGGCAAGAAAAAACCCGGCACAAGCCGGGTTTCATTTGATTACAAGACGATCTTATTTGACAGCGTCTTTCAGCGCCTTGCCAGCCACGAAGGACGGCACATTGGCGGCTGCAATCTGGATCTCTTTACCGGTTTGCGGGTTGCGACCGGTACGGCCCGCGCGATGGTTGACCTTGAAGGTACCAAAACCCACCAACTGAACGGCATCGCCCTCTTTCAGGCTCTGGGTAATACCATTGATGATCTCTTCCAGAGCGACTTTGGCCTGAGCTTTGCTCAGGTCTGCTTTGGCGGCAATTGCATCGACAAGTTGAGCTTTGTTCATAACATTTCCTTTATGATCGGGCATTTAGCAC
This sequence comes from Aeromonas sp. s1(2024), assembly GCF_040908005.1. Lineage (NCBI taxonomy): Bacteria > Pseudomonadati > Pseudomonadota > Gammaproteobacteria > Aeromonadales > Aeromonadaceae > Aeromonas > Aeromonas sp. s1(2024). The sequence goes on from NZ_JBFOCW010000070.1 coordinate 104,969, forward strand.
CGGGCCACTCTATTCAAAAAAAAACACTCAGGCAAAGGCTTTATCAGCCGGATTGGCTTGAATGCTGGGGTTTTCATCAAGATCTGCGGAAATAGTCACATATATCGCCCCCTTGTCCCCTGGATGGGCGACAGGATGCGAAGCACCGGTGGGGAGAGGCATGCAAATCCCCGCCTGATGTAACAATATCCCTACACTCCTATTGACGGTCAACTGGATTTTCCCTAGTTATAGGAGTGTCGTCAGTCGATGAGAATGACCGGAGGCGTGCGACCCGAGTGCCGCATGCCATGCCCATGGAGGGACTATGTTAACTGAACTGGAAAAAACCAAGCGCGCGCTGGCAGGCAAGCACAAAGCAATAGATGACTGGCTGGATGCCAGACAGGCGTTGCTGGTCGAGTACATGCGACTGGCAGGCCTCATGCCCGCCAAGTGCAAGCAACGCACCCTCCCAGGCCATGTAGAACTGCAACGTTTTTGCGAACAACTGGTCGACTACGTCAGCGCAGGCCATTTCGAGATCTACAACCACGTCGTCACCGCCTTTGAGCAAGCCAGCGGGGACAAACTGGAGCTGGCCAAGCGCATCTACCCCCATATCCGTGCCTGTACCGAATTCGCGCTGGAGTTCAACGACAAGTACAGCAACGCCGACGAAGCCCAGTTGCTGCAACTGGACGAGGATCTGAACCAACTCGGCCCCGTGCTGGAGGACAGGTTCAAACAGGAGGATCGGCTGGTCAAGGCGCTGCAGGTGGTGGAATCCCTCAGCCATCAGCAGATCTGATATTCAATATCGGAGCCAGTTCAATATCCTGGCGTGCCAGCTGGATTACACTCTGCAACATGAAGGATGAGCATCTTGCTCGCACGCAGACCGGAGACGACCATGGCCGAGCGCCGCCACTTTACTCGGATTTTCTATTTGACCGCCGCCAAGCTCACCCAGGGTGAACACCAGTGGCGCACCCAGCTGGTCGATGTCTCCCTTCAGGGAGCCCTGCTGCTCAGACCCGAGGATTGGGTCGCCAGCGAGGACAAGGAGTACGAAATCTGCTTCGTGCTCGGGGGCAGCGACATCGAGATCAAGATGCAGGTCGAGCTGACCCACGAAGCCAGCAAGAAGCTGGGGTTTTACTGCCACCACATCGACATCGACAGCGCCACGCACCTCAAGCGGATGATCGAGCTGAACATCGGAGAGGAGCAACTGCTCCATCGCGAGCTGGAGCAGTTGCTGCAAGAACACCGAGACCACGTCCCCCCCGAATCCTGAGCGGGCAGGCAGAAAAACAAAGGAGCGTCCATACGCTCCTTTTTCATGGTCGGTTACAGGGCCTCGAGGGCATCGGAGAGTTTCTTCACCGGCACCACCTCCATCCCCTCGATAGGATGTTTGGGCGCATTGGCATGCGGGACGATGGCTCGGCGGAAACCGTGCTTGGCCGCCTCCTGCAGTCGCTCCTGACCCGAGGGCACGGGCCGTATCTCGCCGGAGAGCCCCACTTCGCCAAAGACCACCAGATCCTTGGGCAGGGCCTGATCCCGGAAGCTCGACACCATGGCCAGCAGCAGCGCCAGATCCGCACTGGTCTCCTCGACTTTGACGCCACCCACCACGTTGATGAACACATCCTGATCCGCCATCTGCAACCCGCCGTGACGATGCAGCACCGCCAGCAGCATGGCGAGACGGTTGTGGTCCATCCCCACCGCCACCCGGCGCGGATTAGAGAGCTGGGAGTAATCCACCAGCGCCTGCAACTCCACCAGCAGGGGGCGCGTGCCTTCCCAGATCACCATGACGATGGAGCCCGGAGCCTGCTCCTCCCCGCGGCTGAGGAAAATCGCGGAAGGGTTGCTCACCTCCTTCATTCCCTGCCCGGTCATGGCGAAGACCCCCAGTTCGTTGACCGCACCGAAGCGGTTCTTGTGGGAGCGCAGGGTGCGAAAACGCGAGTCGTGCCCGCCATCCAGCAGCACGGAGCAGTCGATGCAGTGCTCCAGCACCTTGGGGCCCGCCAGGGTGCCGTCCTTGGTGACGTGGCCCACCATGAAGATGGCCACATGATTCTGCTTGGCATAGCGTGTCAGCAGCGCCGCCGACTCCCGCACCTGGGAGACGGACCCCGGCGCGGACTGCACATCCGCCACGTGCATCACCTGGATGGAGTCGATGACCATGATCTGAGGTTGCTCCTGCTGGGCAATGAGGCAGATCTGCTCTACGCTGGTCTCGGACAACATGCGCAGCTTGTCCGTGGGCAGACCCAGCCGACCGGCCCGCATCGCCACCTGTTGCAGTGATTCCTCACCGGTCACATAGAGGGTCTTCATGCGCTGCGCCAGGCCGCACATGGTCTGCAGCAACAGGGTCGACTTGCCGGCCCCGGGGTTGCCGCCGATGAGAATGGCCGAACCAGGGACCACGCCGCCACCGAGTACGCGGTCCAGCTCCTTGAAGCCCGAGCTGAAACGGGGGATCTCCGTGGTGGCGATCTCTGCCAGGGTCTGCACCTGGCTGCCGACGGCGCCCGCATAACCGGTATAGCGAGCGCTCTTGCCGGGTGTCGTCACCCCCAGTCGCACCTCGGTGATGGTGTTCCATTCCTTGCACTCGCTGCACTGGCCTTGCCAGCGGGTGAAGTCGGCTCCACATTCGGAACAAACATAGGCGGTTTTGTTTTTGGCCATGGATAACTCGGGGACAGGATGAATTCCTGCTTGATATACTTGTTTGCGACCGGCAGATCAAACCCAGAATCGGAAAAGTGACTTTCCGCGGCAGGAATACATGGATTCAGAACAACCACTACATCTGATAGAACAACTTGTCCCCCTGCTCCGGGAAAAGGACTTCGACGAAATCTTCAACCGTCTGACCCAGAACGAAAATACGAACAGCCGGTTCCTGCTGAAGATGGAACTCAAACGCAAGTGCACCCCCTGTCGGCGTGTCATCGACATGCGCAACGAGCTGGGCGCCCTCTGTCAGGTGCATGAGTTCGACGGGGTGACCCACTTCATGCCCGCCGAGGCCATCGAGCTGTTTCAATCCCAGTGCTACCTCTACCGGGACAGCTACACCCTGGGGGTCTACGAGGCGCTGCAAGCCTGGTACAAACTCAACCAGGGGCGCAGCGACAATCTGGCGCTGCCCATCAGCCCGTTTCGTCCGTTCGATGTCAGCGCCATCCCCTTCGCCAGCCATTACGGGCGACAGGAAGAGCGCATGCACTTCAGCTCTCCCATGGTGCTCCAGCTCGCCAACGGCGAGAAGATCCTCGCCAAGAGCTCCGACATCTCCCTCGGCGGCATCCGGGTATCCGTGCCCTATCTGCCCGACTACCAGACAGGCGACCTGATAGCCGTCTTCTTCACCGGACTGGAACGCGATCATCCCCATCCCCTGCTGCGTGACCCGGTCAGCTACCAGATCCTGGGGGAGGAGAGAAAAGAGGACAAATTCTGGCTCAGGCTGCTCAAGAACGGCGAGCATCCGGTGTTCGACGAGTTCCTGCGCGACTTCATCGAGCGCAACCGCAGCCGCTATCGCGTCAGCGTCGACTACCTGCTCTCCGCCGCCGTCATCAAGGGGTATGAGCAGTTCTATCTGCCACGCATGACCGGCATGCCCCTCTACTTCGGCAAGGGCAGCGTCCCCGCCCTCGAGATCGCCCTGCGCACCGAGAACAACCAGCACATTCTCGAATACTGGCGCGACGCCAAGAACCGCGACATGCTCGCCAGCCTCTTCACAGCTGCCCGCATGCCCTCATTGCTCCCAGGCAAAGAGGGGCTGCGCGAGACGCTGATCTACAGCTTTACCCATGCGGTACGCAGCCACCTCTACTTCTTCTCCGCGACCCGGGAGGAGCTGGAACAGAGCGGACTGACCGCGCTCTTCTTCCAGATCGGCGCCCGCCGCCCCAGTTGGCGGGTGTACAAGTTCAGCATGGAAGCCTGCACCCTGCGGGAGGCCGACCTCGACAACCCCCAGGGCGGGGCGAGCCAGTTGCAGGACAGGCTGCTGCGCGAGCGCCTGGCCCAGCTCGGATACGTGGGCATGCTGCAGGAGATAAACCTGGACAACCAGCGCGACGAGTTCCAGCGAGAGACGGGTCAGGATCCGCTCAACGCCAACGCCTTGCAGCGCTTTGGCCATGACATCCATGCCGCCCCCTTCGAGATAGAGACGCTGCACTATGTGCAACTGCGCAAGGAGGCGCGCTACATGCACAAGACGGCCATCGTCTTGCATCACAAGGAGCGATCCTGGGTCGGCTGGACCCGAGACATCTCTGCCCACGGCATGCAAATCGAGCTGGAGGAGCCGTTCGACGGGGAGAAGGGAGACATCATCACTGTGGCCCTGCCCCGTTTGCAGGAGCTCGCCAGGAACATGGACCTGCAACGCCTGCCCTATCGGCTGGTCAGCCTCAACCTGAGCAGAACCGTGCTGCATCTGTGCATCGAGGGGACGGCTGAGCGCCATACCGGCCACCAGTTCTTCAGCCTGCTTATCGAAAGCAACCAGAACAAGCTCAAGACCACCCGGGAGTTCAATCGCTATCGCGGCATGGCCAGGGCGCTGCGCAACCTCTACACCCACCACCTGTTCAACACCCCCGTCTATGTGAACAAGCTCAAGGCCGCACCGAAACTGGCCGCAGCCGGCCTCTCGCCACAGCCACGCAGCCTTTCCCGTCTGCTGCGCATCTGTGCCGAGCAGGATCAGCAGTTGAACCTGTATCCCCTGTTCCAGGGGGCACTGCTCAAGGCCCTGCTGCTCAATCCCCTGCGCGCCATCGAGCGGGAAGACAAGCCGGAAGAGGAGGAGGTCTACATCGCCGCCCTCCACTCCCAGGGGGGAACACCCCTGTTTCGCAGCCACCTAGCCAGCAGCTTCAGCTCACCGGATCAAAAGCGCCGCTTCATCGAGCTGGCCCGGCAACAGGGAGAGTTCTATTCGGTACTGGTGGGTATTTCGCGCACCGGCCGCCCGGACACCAGCTTCATCGCGGGTGAACTGGACTACATCGCCAAGTTCGCCATTCACAAGGCCAAGAAGCTGGAAGAGGAGCTCTGGAGTGTCGTGGGCGTGGGTGAACTGACCGATACCACCGAGGCGACCCTGTTCCGCCTTGGCATACCATCCGGGCCCCGCTAGCCAGCAGGGCAGGGAGACAACAAAAAACGGGCACGCAAGTGCCCGTTTTTTGTCTATCAGGCAGCCTGGGGGTTGCGCAGCCAGGCGAGGATGTCGGGGAAGTGATCCTCCTGTGCCTGGGGCGCCGTCAGCATGTTGATGTGGTCGTAATCGAGCCGGTTGCCGTTGTCCCGCCCAAGACGGGTGTGGCGGGCAGCCGATCCCATCTCGTCGCTGAAGCGGCGCACGTCGACGGGGTGGCCAAGTACCTTGTCCGCCTTGGCGGAGATCATCCAGAGCGGGGGCCAGTTGACCCGGCTCGCCGCCTCGTCATAGGCGAAGCCATCAAAGGGGTCCAACCAGGGCCCGCACTTGACCCAGGGGATGGTCTCCTGCAGGTAGCGCAGGGGCTCATCATCGGCCCCTATCTTCAACCGGCGGGCGGCCAGAAACCCCCGGCGGCGCGCCAGCCAGGGGGCGAGCCGGTTCCAGATCAGATCCACCTTCAACCAGCGCTCCGGGTTCTGCACCGAGACCCCCCGCTTGGTGCCGAAGAACACCAGGCTGGCAACCTGCTCCGCCAGCTCGGGGAAGCGCACCAGGGTCGAGGCCATGATGACGCCGCCCCAGGAGTGGGCCATCCAGTGCACCCGGGCACCGGCATGGCGGGCCGATACCCAGCGCTGCAGGGCGGGCAGATCCTCGGTGATCAGCTCATGCTGGCCGTGGCCGGCCCGCTCGGCGATGGTCGGTGTGCTCAGACCCCGACCACGCAGATCCGCCACATAGACCTGATACCCGTGGCGAGCCAGAAAGCAGGCAAGCCCCTTGCCCGATTCGGTGTAGAAGATGCGGCCGTTCTCGATGGCCCCGTGCACCATCAGGATGGGGTCGGCATGCACCGCGACACCGGGCTGGATATGGCGCACATGGAGTCGATGCTCACCGCAGGGGACAAACAGGGATTGCTGTAACAGTTCCATCTCGTGATCGGCTCCTCCTTGAGCGGGATCAGCACCAGCGTCGGTCGCGACAAGCCAGGGCGCCGAGCAGGCAGAGCACCCCTTCCAGATCGTGATGATTGAGGGTCGCCGCCGCCTGGGCACGTACCAGGGGTTTGGCATGAATGGCAATGCCAAGCCCCGCCACCGCCATCATCTTGAGATCGTTGGCACCATCGCCGACCGCAACCGTCTGGGATGCAACCACCCCGTACTCCGAGGCCAGCTGTTGCAGTGCTTCGGCCTTGGCGGCGGCATCGACGATGGGGCCGCTCACCTTGCCGGTCAGCAAGCCCCCTTCCACCGCCAGCTCGTTGGCGAAAATGGCATCCAGACCCAGAGCACGCTGCAACTCGCCGGCAAAGCGGGTGAAGCCACCGGAGGCGATCGCCACCTTCCAGCCAGCCTGCTTGAGGGCATCGACCATGAGTGGCAGGCCCGGCATCCAGGGCATGTCGGCCGCCACCTCGTCGAGGATGGTGACCGGCGCCCCTTCCAGCAGCGCCACCCGGGCACGCAGACTGTCGGCAAACTCCAGCTTGCCCTGCATGGCCGCCGCGGTAACGGCCGCCACCTGCTCACCGACCCCGGCCAGCCGCGCGATTTCGTCGATGCACTCTATCCTGATCGCGGTGGAATCCATGTCCATCACCAGCAGACCGGGCTCACTCAGGGTAGGCAGGGCGGCCAGATGACACAGGTCGATGTCCCACTCCTGGGCTTTGAGCGCCTGCACCAGCTCGGGGGAGAAGCGGTTGGTGCCAAGCAGCAGCAGTGGAATACCGGCCTGCTCCCCTGCGGGATAGAGGCTGGCCTCGAGCCCCAGGGCATCCAGCTGCTGGGCCAGGCGGGCCAGATGACCGGCCTCCAGCCCCTTGCCAAACAGGACAATCCAGGCGCTGTCGTGGGCGTTGGCCGCGGGCAGCAGGGCTTCGTTGGTGAGCTGCCAGCAGGGGGCACAGCTCAGGGCCCCGGACCAGTCGTGCAGGGAGCGGGGAAGTTGGGACAACAACATAAGAGAGACGCCTTCCTTGGAAATCATGGGGTTCATCATGCGGGCCCAGAGTAGCGTATTGCTTTTTGTACAGGCAAGCGCCAAGATCCCGCCTGCGGTGCGGGCAGACATGGAAACAGACCACCCTGTTTCCCGCTTCGCGGCACCGGGGCACCAGCCAGCCCCGCTCATCCATTACCAGAGGCCCGGTTCTGTGCGTCATCTTCCCATCAAACGTGTTGTCAGCCTGGCGGCGGGAGTCCTGCTCGGTCTCTGGGTGCTGGTGCTGCTCATCCACATGCAGGGAGAGAGCCAGGCCGCCCTGCACGCGGCGGCACGGGACAGGGCACAGGCGCTGGTCGCCTATGCCGCCCGGGACATGCGCCGCTGGATCAAGGAGGACAAGGAGAGCGAACTGGAGAGACTGGCGCAGGATCTGGCCGTCGAGCCTGACATTCTGGATGTCACCCTCTATGACGCCCGCGGCATTCCCCTCGCCCAGTCGGACAACGCCCTGCCGCTGGACAGTCTGCTGCCCATCGGCAGCGACAACAAATCCCTGCCGGAGCAGGGCAAGGGGCGCATCCAGTTCGTCCAGGAGATCCAGGACGGAAACCTGACCCTGGGCTATCTGAGGATCACCCTGGAAGAGCAGAAACTGCTGGCCGCACAAGATACCCATCTCAAGGTCAACCAGGAGAAACAGCGCCTGATGCTGCTGGTGATGCTGCTGGCCGGCCTGCTCATCTCCTACGGGGTGCGTCGCAACTACATGCGGGTGCGCAAGCACAAGAAACAGAGCAAACCCGCCGCTCCGCAATAAGCGGGGGGTGGATCCCATCCCCCGGCTTGTATATAACACTGGCAAGATCACTGGCAGGAGAGCCACATGATTGCCCCCCCCTTGCCGCGGGATGAACACAGTCGACTGGAACGACTGCGCATCCTCGGCCTGCTCGACCACGAGCCCATCGATCAGCTTGATCGCCTCACCCGGCTCATCACCCGGCATTTCGCACTCCCCATCGCCATGGTCTCCCTGACCGACGTGAACAGGCAGTGGTTTCTCGCCCGCACCGGGGTCGATATGTGCGAGATCAACCGGGAACACTCCTTCTGCGGTCATGCCATTTTGCGCCCCGACATCATGCAGGTACCGGATGCCAGACGGGATCTCCGCTTTGCCGACAATCCGCTGGTGACCGATGATCCCGGCGTGGTCTTCTACGCCGGCCGCCCCCTGCGCGCCCTCGATGGCGTGGTGCTCGGCACCCTCTGCCTGGTGGACCATGTGCCGCGCCATCTCGACGAAGATGCCTGCCGGGATCTCGACGACTTCGGCCGCCTGGTGGAGAACACCCTGCACGATCTGGAGCGGCGCCACCAGGTGCGCACCCTCAATCAGGTGCTGGAAGACAAGGAGCATCTCTTCACCCTCACCTTCAACCAGTCGTCGGTGGGCATGGCCCTCTCCTCCCTCGAAGGCAAGTGGCTGCGGGCCAACCCGGGGCTGGAGCGGCTGCTCGGTTACAGCGAGCATGAGATGCTGAGCCGGACCTGGCTCGCCATGACCCATCCCGAAGATCTGCAACGGGAGCAGCCCCTGTTCGATGCCCTGATCGCGGGGCAACGGCAGGATTACCGGCTGGAGAAGCGGATGATCCGGGCCGATGGCACCCAGTGCTGGGTCCAGCTCAGCGTGACCCTCTGCCAGAGCCGCACCATGGCCCCCCACATGATCGCCGTGTTTGCCGACCTCACCGAGCGCAAACAGGCCGAGGCCGAACTCGTGCGGCTGCAGCAAGGGCTCGAGCAGCAGGTGCAGTCACGGACCCGGGAGCTCTCCCGCACGGTGGAACAGCTGCATCAGGAGATGCGCGAGCGCGGCGCCATGCAGCAGCAGCTGTGGCAGGAGCAGCGCCGCCTGCAGCACATGCTGGAGCACACCAGCAATGCCTTCCTCGAGCTCGATGCCAATTTCATCATCACAGGCTGGAACCCGGCCTCCACCACCCTGCTCGGCTGGCACGCCGACGAGATGCTGGGCCGTCCCCTCTTCGGGCTGCTCGGCGCCGAGCATCCCCTGCTGAGCCTGTCAGGCAACCCGCAGAGTCCGCCACGGCGGCTGGAGTGCGACATCATCACCCGCACAGGCCGGCACATCCCGGTCGAGGTGATTGCCGAGCGTTACCAGTTCGACGGCAAGGTGCGCATCGCCCTGTTTTTGCACGACATCACGGCCCGCCGCCAGGTGCTCGCGGAGATCGAGCGTGGCCGTGCCCGACTGCGGGCCATCACCGATGGCCTGCCGGTCACCATCAGCATGGTGTCGCCCGAGGGGCGTTACCTGTTCGCCAACCAGGCCTATTGCCGCTACTTCGGGCTCGATACCGAACAGATGCGGGAAATGAGCGTGCGGGACGTCATCGGCGAGGAGGCCCACGGCAGGGCCATGGCCTATGTGGCAAAGGCCCTCGCCGGTGAGCAGGTGAGTTTCGAGCACCGTTTCGATCTCCCCATAGGCCGACGCGACCTCAGGATCACCATGATCCCGAGCCGGGGCGACGAGCCCGGGGTCTACATCCTCGGCAGCGACATCACCAAGTTCAAGGCGCTGCAAAGCCAGCTGGAACACGAGGCGGCTCACGACCCCCTCACCGGCCTGCCCAACCGGCGCGCCTTCACCCTGCGCCTCTCCCGGGAGCTGGAGCGGGTGCGTCAGAATGCCGAACCCCTGGGCCTGCTGTTCCTCGATCTCGACGGCTTCAAGGGGATCAACGACAGGCTGGGACACCACGTCGGCGATGCTCTGTTGCAACGCTTCGCCCAGGTGCTGAGTGCCGAGGTGCGCCCGGGGGACATGGTGGCGCGCCTGGCCGGCGACGAGTTCACCATCATACTGCCCGCCTTGCGCCAGCCGGAACTGGAGCTGCCCGCCCTGTGCGAGCGGCTGCTGGCGGCCATGGCGGTTCCTGGAGACGTGGCCGGTCATCGGCTGCCCCTTGCCGGCAGCATAGGGGGCGCCCTCTGCCACTCGGGCCAGTATTGTCACATCGATGATCTGCTGCACCGGGCCGATGCCGCCATGTACCAGGCCAAGCAGTCGGGCAAGGGGCGCTTCGCCCTCGATCTCTGACCGTGCTTCGCAAAAATGCAAAACGGCGGCCCGAGGGCCGCCGTTTTTTTATGCGCGAGGGGGATCAGTTGTCACCCAGCAGGACGGAGTCCAGCGCGATTTCGATCATGTCGTTGAAGGTCAGCTGACGCTCTTCGGAGGTGGTCTGCTCACCAGTACGGATATGGTCGGAGACGGTGCAGATGGTCAGCGCCTTGGCACCGTACTCGGCGGCCACGCCATAGATACCGGCGGCTTCCATCTCGACACCCAGGATGCCGTATTTTTCCATGACGTCGAACATGGAGGGGTCCGGGGTGTAGAATAGATCGGCGGAGAAGATGTTGCCCACGCGCACGGCCACGCCCTTGTTCTTGGCGGCCTGAACGGCATTGGCCACCAGGTCGAAGTCGGCGATGGCGGCGAAGTCGTGGTCCTTGAAGCGCAGACGGTTCACTTTGGAGTCGGTGCAGGCTCCCATGCCGATCACCACGTCACGCAGTTTCACGTCTTCACGCACGGCACCGCAGGAGCCCACGCGGATCAGGGTCTTCACGCCGTAGTCGGTGATCAGCTCTTTTGCGTAGATGGAGCAGGACGGGATGCCCATGCCGTGACCCATGACGGAGATGCGACGACCCTTGTAGGTGCCGGTGAAACCGAACATGTTGCGCACGTCGCACACCTGCTCGACGTTCTCCAGGAAGGTTTCGGCGATGTACTTGGCACGCAGGGGGTCGCCCGGCATCAGCACGGTATCAGCAAAGGCGCCATCTTTCGCATTGATATGAGGAGTTGCCATTCTCTTTATTCCTTCACACTAGGTTGAGTTTTATTGTCTTTATGGATTGTCCGCTGCCTGCGCGGCGGCGGTACATTACAGGAAACCAGGGCCCTGTGGCACCCCGGGCAGGCGAACCGGCCCGGGGTCACCATCACAGGAAGCTGGTACCGTATTGCAGCTTGGGCAGGCCGTGGTAGGCCGCGATGCTCTGGCCGATGTCGGCGAAGGTCTCGCGACGACCGACGGAGCCCGCCTTGACCGGCTTGCCGTAGAACAGTACCGGAATGTATTCGCGGGTGTGGTCGGTACCGCTCCAGGTCGGGTCACAGCCGTGGTCGGCGGTCAGCACCACCACGTCGCCATCCTGCAGCAGGTCGAACAGCTCCGGCAGGCGGGAGTCGAAGTACTCCAGCGCATCGGCGTAGCCCTTGACGTCACGGCGGTGACCGTAGGAGGAGTCGAAGTCCACGAAGTTGGTGAAGACGATTGTCTGGTCACCGGCCGCTTTCACCTCTTCCAGAGTCCTGTCCCACAGCTCGGTCAGACCGGTCCCCTTCACCTGCTTGGTGATGCCCTGCTGGGCATAGATGTCGGCGATCTTGCCGATGGAGACCACCTGGCCACCCGCTTCCTTCATGTAGTCCAGCACGGTCGGCGCCGGCGGCAGCACGGAGTAGTCGTGGCGGTTGCCGGTGCGCTTGAAATTGCCCTTGCCGCTGCCCACGAACGGACGCGCGATGACGCGGCCGATGTTGTAGGGCTCCAGCAGCTCGCGCACGATGTGGCACAGCTCATAGAGCTTCTCGAGGCCATAGGTCTCTTCGTGGCAGGCGATCTGGAACACGGAGTCAGCAGAGGTGTAGAGGATCGGCTTGCCGGTGCGCATGTGCTCTTCGCCCAGATCGTCCAGCACCTGGGTGCCGGAGGCGTGGCAGTTGCCCAGATACCCGGGCAGACCGGCCTTCTCGACGATGGCATCCAGCAGCTCCTGCGGGAAGCTGTTGTGATGGTCGTGGAAATAACCCCACTCGAACAAGACGGGCACGCCGGCAATCTCCCAGTGACCGGACGGGGTGTCCTTGCCGGAGGAGAGCTCCTGGGCAAAGCCGTAGGCACCGATCACCTCGACATCCTTGTTCAGTCCGGCCGGGAAGGTGCCGCTGGCGAGTTCGCCCGCGTGGCCCAGACCCAGCTTGCTGAGGTTTGGCAGGTTGAGAGCGCCACGGCCCTCGATCTCACCGGCGGCGCACGCCTTGGCGATATGGCCAAGGGTATTGGCACCCACGTCGCCGAACTTGTCGGCATCGGCGGCAGCACCAATACCGAAAGAGTCCATCATCAGAATAAAGGTACGTTTCATGGGACTTCCCCTTGTTACAAATCAGCCAGACCGATGCGACGGTAAACCTCGGGCAGCGCCTCTGGTCGGGTGTCGCCGATCTTCACGGCAGCCTGCACCATGCGGGCAGCCTCGGCAAATTGAGCTTCTGTCTGAGCGTGGATCAGAGCGAGCGGCTTGTCAGCATCGACGCTCTGACCCAGGCGGATAAAGTCGGTCAGACCGACGGCATAATCGAGTTTGTCGGCGGCGGCGCGGCGACCCCCCCCCATGGCGACCACCGCCAGGCCCAGTTCACGGGTGTCCATGGCGGTGACGAATCCGCTGTGGGCCGCGTAGACGGGGCGCACGATGGCGGCTTTGGGCAGGTAGGCGTCGTAGCGCTCCATGAAGTCGGCGGGACCACCGAGGCCGGTCACCATGCGCCCGAAGATCTCGGCTGCCTTGCCATTGTCCAGCACCGCTTGCAGCTTGGTGCGGGCATCGCCGTCATCGCTGGCAAGACCGGCGGAGATCAGCATCTCGGCGCACAGGGCCATGGTCACTTCGTGGATGCGCGGGTTGCGATACTCACCGGTCAGGTAGCGCACCGCTTCGCGCACTTCCACGGCGTTGCCGGCGCTGGAGGCCAGCACCTGGTTCATGTCGGTCAGGAGTGCAGAGGTGCGGCAGCCGGCCCCGTTGGCCACGGCGACGATGCTCTTGGCCAGTTCCTCGGAGGCTTCAAAGGTCGGCATGAAGGCGCCGGAGCCCACCTTCACGTCCATCACCAGGGCTTCGAGCCCGGAGGCAAGCTTCTTGGAGAGGATGGAGCCGGTGATCATGGCAATGGACTCGACGGTGGCGGTGATGTCCCGTACCGCATAGATACGCTTGTCGGCCGGGGCGAGATCGCCGGTCTGACCGATGATGGCGACCCCCGCCTCTTTCACCACTTTCAGGAAGCGGTCGTTGTCGACCGAGGTCTGGTAGCCGGGAATGGCATCCAGCTTGTCCAGGGTGCCGCCGGTGTGGCCGAGACCACGGCCGGAGATCATGGGCACGAAACCGCCGCACGCAGCGACCATGGGGCCCAGCATCAGGGAGACCACGTCACCCACGCCGCCGGTGGAGTGCTTGTCGACGATGGGGCCGCCCAGATTGAGGTGGTCCCAGGTCAGCACCATGCCGGAGTCGCGCATGGCGCAGGTCAGGGCAACCCGCTCATCCATGGTCATGTCCTTGAAGTAGACCGCCATCGCCAGGGCCGCAATTTGCCCCTCGCCGATGGTGTTGTTGGTTATGCCCTGGACGAAGAATTGAATCTCTTGGGTACTGAGCGCTTCACCGTTGCGCTTCTTGCGAATAATTTCTTGAGGCAAAAACATCTTTCATTCCCTCCGTGCATCACGCACGAACACAGACCGAACCAGACCCGAAAGGGGGCGGCGCACCGCCCCCTGCCACCGCTTAGTAACCGCTGGTATTGGCAGGCTTGTCGCCATGCCCCAGGGTCGCCAGCAGGCTGGCCAGCAGGCTGGAGGCGCCGAAGCGGAAGGTGCGGGCGGATACCCAGTCCTTGCCCAGGATCTCTTCGGCCATGGCCAGGTACTGACCCGCCACGGCGGCGTCTTTCACGCCACCGGCCGGCTTGAAGCCCACTTTCGGGTTCTTGGCCTTGATCACTTCCATCATGATGCGGGCAGCTTCCGGGGTCGCGTTCACTGGCACCTTGCCGGTGGAGGTCTTGATGAAATCGGCACCGGCGTCGATGGAGATCTCGGAGGCGCGACGGATCAGCGCCTCTTCCTTCAACTCGCCGGTCTCGATGATCACTTTCAGCAGTACCTTGGCGCCGCAGGCTTCCTTACATGCTTTGACCAGATCGAAGCCGACCTGTTCATTGCCAGCCATGAAGGCGCGGTACGGGAAGACCACGTCCACCTCGTCGGCACCGTAGGCCACGGCGGCGCGGGTCTCGGCCACGGCGATCTCGATGTCGTCGTTGCCGTGGGGGAAGTTGGTCACGGTCGCGATGCGCACGTCGGCTGCGCCGATGTCACGCAGGGTCTTGCGCGCGATGGGGATGAAACGGGGGTAGATGCAGACGGCGGCGGTCAGGCCGGCCGGAGACTTGGCCTTGTGGCACAGGTCGATCACCTTCTGATCGGTGTCGTCATCGTTCAGGGTGGTCAGGTCCATCAGGTTCAGGGCACGTTGGGCGGCCACTTTCAGATCAGTCATGCTATGTCTCCAAAGTCTTGTTAAGCCCCATCACCCGCGATCGGCTTCACCGAACACCAAGGGTCGGCAGAGACGTTCCCGGAGCAACGGGATATGGAATTGCAGCGCAAATGCACAGGCAATACGGCTGCAAATAAGGCAAGAGCCCTGTCACTTTCTTACAAAAGTGCGGACTTGGTTCCATGAAGACTTGAGAAAGGCCGACTACGCAGACCCGACTTCCCAATCAATTCCATTTGACCGCCAACACCCGGATTCACCGGGCATTAGTCAATGCCAGCACCCTGCTGGCATCGCCTATTTCAGCCGAGATACCCCGTGTTTGCAAGCCGGATTTGCCAATTTCAGAGGTACCTCACACCCGGCAAATCCAGCGCTGGAAGGCGCTTAAGAGAAGAAGCGGGTCAGGATCCAGGAGTAGGCAATGCCCCCCAGATAGACCCCCACGATCCCCATGACGCCGGAGAGGACGGGCGGCGCCGGTATCGGCAACTTGAGGAAAGAAAACAACACCCCAACGATAAAGCCGGCCGCCATAGCCAGTAGCACTTCATTCATAGAACCTCCGATTTGACTCACTTTATTATTAGTCTTGACAGGAAAACGGTTGTCACCACCCCAAACGAGAACGCCACAGCAAATCGCTGTGGCGTTCGTCTTTATCCTGTCAGTCAGGCGATGTTACATGCCGGACAGCGCCAGGAAGAAGCCTGCGATGGTCGCAGACATCAGGTTGGACAGGGAACCTGCCAGCACGGCCTTCAGACCAAACTTGGCGATGGTGCCGCGACGGTTCGGTGCCATGGAGCCCAGACCACCCAGCAGGATGGCGACGGAGGACAGGTTGGCGAAGCCGCACAGGGCGAAGGAGATGATCGCCTTGGTGTGCTCGGACATGGCCACACCGTTGATCAGCACTTCATCCTTCAGGTAGGGAGCGAAGTTCAGGTAGGCCACGAACTCGTTGACCACCAGCTTCTGACCGATGAAGGAACCGGCCACGACCGCTTCGCTCCAGGGCACGCCGATCAGGAAGGCCAGCGGGGAGAACAGCCAGCCCAGCAGCAGCTCCAGGGAGAGTTGCGGGTAACCGAACCAGCCGCCCACACCGGAGAAGATGCCGTTGATCATGGCGATGAGGCCGATGAAGGCCAGCAGCATGGCACCCACGTTCAGGGCCAGTTGCAGACCGGCGGAGGCACCGGCGGCAGCGGCATCGATCACGTTGGCAGGCTTGTCGTCCAGCTCACCTTCTGCGGTGTTCTCGTCGTAGCTCGGGGTCTCGGTTTCCGGTACCAGCAGCTTGGCGAACAGCAGACCACCCGGGGCAGCCATGAAGGAGGCGGCGATCAGGTATTCCATCTTGACACCCATGGAGGCGTAACCGGCCAGTACGGAGCCGGCAACAGAAGCCAGACCACCACACATGACGGCAAACAGCTCGGAGTCGGTCATCTTGGAGATGAAAGGACGTACCACCAGCGGGGCTTCGGTCTGACCGACGAAGATGTTGGCAGTGGCGGAGAGGGATTCGGTACGGGAAGTGCCCAGCACCTTCTGCAGACCGCCGCCCAGCAGCTTGATCACCCACTGCATGATGCCGAGGTAGTAGAGTACCGCGATCAGGGAAGAGAAGAAGATGATGACGGGCAGGACGCGGAAGGCGAAGACGAAGCCACCGCCACCGAATACTTCGAACATCTTGTTGCCAACCAGACCACCGAACAGGAATTCGATGCCGTTCTGGCCATAACCGATGACGCTGGAGACGGCGTCGGACACGCCCACCAGGATGTCACGACCGACCGGCACGTAGAGCACGAAGGCCCCCAGACCGGCCTGGATGGCAAAGGCGCCACCTACGGTACGAATTTTGATTGCCTTGCGGTTGCTGGAGAACAGCACCGCAATCAGGATGAGCGTCGCCATCCCTACCAGACCCATTATCAGATTCATTATTAACACTTCCTCTTTAGTAGCACCTGCCAGCTTGTTAACGATTTGTGTATTGAAGCCGCTAATCAAGGGTGCGCATTATACTAATTACGGTGCGACAAAATAGAATACTGGTCACATTTTATAAGCCACAAACGGCCTGAACATCGTTTAATTAGACCGCAAACGATTTTTATGGGCCCTGTTTTTTATCACTCGGTCATCATTTGATAATCAAATGTTAATTTCATGATTTCCTGGGGGGAACAGCCGCCGGGTGGAGTCATGTAACACCGAAATAACATCCTCCAGCGGTTGCTGCCGCAATTGTGCCAACAAGCGGGCTATGGTCGGCAGGCTGGCCGGCGTGTTCACCTCCCCCTGCTGGCCTTGCAGCGGCATGTCGGGAGCGTCGGTTTCCAGCAGCAAGGCCTCCAGCGGCATCTGGCGTATCGCCTCCCGGGTCTTGTTGGCCCGCTCATAGCTGATGACCCCCCCGATCCCCAGCCTGAAACCCAGTTGCCAGAACACCTCCGCCTGATGCAGGGAGCCGCTGAAGGCGTGAATGACCCCCCCTTGTGGCGGTGTGAAGCGCCGCAGGATCTTGGCGACCGTGTCGTTGGCACGCACCGAGTGGACGATGAGGGGCAGCTCATGCGCCATGGCCAGCCGCACCTGCGCCTCGAACATCTCGACCTGCCCCTCCTGCGGCACATGGGAGCGCAGATCCAGCCCGCACTCCCCCACGGCCACCAGCCCACGGGGCCGACTCGCCAGCAGGGTCTCCAGCCGGGTCAGTACATCCCGGGGCTGCTTGCCCACATACCAGGGATGGATCCCCAGGCCATAACGGATGTCGTCGTGGCGCCCGGCCAGCGCCATCACGCGCCCCCAGTTTTCCTCTCCCACGGCGGGGATGATATACTCGCCCACCCCCAGCTGGCGCCACCGGGTCAGCAGCGCCTCCCGATCGGCGTCAAAGACCGGAAAATCGAGGTGGCAGTGGGTGTCTATCAATTCCATGTCGCGCTTACCTGTCTGTCGTACTCAATGGGTTCATTCCATGCCAACACACGTTTCCCGAGGCTTTACCCTGATAGAACTGGTGCTGGTCATCATCGTGCTGGGGATCCTGGCCGTGACCGCCCTGCCCCGCTTCATCAACATCCAGGACGACGGGCTCAAGAGCAGCGTCTCGGCCACGGCGGGCAGCTTTGCCAGTGCCGCCCGGCTCGCCCACGCCGGCTGGGCGGTCAAGGTGAAGGGGGAGCCCCTGGCACTCTACAACTTTAGCGGCATGGGCAGGCAGGATCTCGACATCAACAGCCATGGCTGGCCGGTGGGCACCAAGGAGGACCAGGGAGGTCAGGGGCCCGATACCGTCTTCCCCGGTGGCGACAGCGATCAGATCTCCGTCAGCAGCCGGGACGACTGCGAGAGCCTGTTTGGCGCCCTGCTCGATACCGATCTGACGGTGGCCGATGAGTTGCACCAGGATTCAGACAGTGACTACATCTCCCGGCTCATCCCAGCAGACGCTCAGGCTGACGGCGCCCTTCGTCACGACAACTGCCGCTATACCCTGCGCAGCTCCGTGGGCCGCTTCCCGGCATACCCCGACGGGCTCTCGTTCGACTACAACAGCGTCACTGGCGCCGTGACCCGCCAGTTCCAGTGAGGTTGTCGCCCTTGTCCGGGCGCTTCTCGTCTTCATCATGGCGTACCGGCGCGCAGCAGCGCCGGTTCTCCGGTGTGAGTCCCCACTCCTGGCACCAGGCATCGTAGCGAGCCAGCCAACGCAGCAATATCCCCTTCATGGGCGCCTCCTTGTCTTGATGGTTTCCCCACAAGCCTGCCCCAATCCAACTCCCCAGACCAGCATCTCGGGGCCAGCGGCGTCATGGCCTGTCCAGCGGCAGCAGCAGCCCCATGGAAATCTCGTCCACATAGCCCTCGTCCAGCCGATAGGCCTGCCGTCTCACCCCTTCCTCCACGAACCCGCACTTGCGATACAAGGCGTGGGCCACCTCGTTGTGGGCCATCACTCCCAGCTCCAGCCGGTGGATACCGAGATCCCTCGCGGTCGCGATCAGGGTACGCAGCAACCGTTCCCCCCATCCCTGCCCGCGCGCGCCCGAACGCAGTCCCATCACCACCAGGGCGCAGTGGCGGTTGCGTGCCAGGCCGCCACCAAGGAGCGCGGCAAACCCTTGCACCTCCCCCGCCAGCTCCAGCAGCCACATGGCCTGATTGGGAGCCGCGGCCATGGCCTCGAGCCGCCTGCGCTGCCCCTCGATGTCCGAGGGGCGCTCTCCCGCTTCATACAGCATGAAGCGGGTCTCCCTGTCCAGTTGCCCGAAGAAGCGATCCAGCACCGCCGCATCCTCCACCCCTGCCATACGAATCATCAGCCTGCTCTCCCTGCCTGGTAGTCCTGCCGACCACGACCATAAAAAAACGACTCCCTCAGGAGTCGTTTCTATCAGAGCCATCTGGCTAACGCCACGCCCTCGGCCCGATCAGGCTTTCGCTGGCAGGCTCAGGCGAGCAACCACTTCCACCTGCATCGCGCGAGGGGAAGAGCCCGAGCGACGATCAGGCCTTCGCTGGCAGGCTCAGGCGAGCAACGGCTTCCACGTGCATGGAGTGCGGGAACATGTCCACCGGCTGCACCTCGTCCAGCACGAAGCCCTGCTTGACCAGCCAGGCGAGATCCCGGGCCAGGGTCTGGGGGTTGCAGGAGACATAGACCAGACGGCGCGGCGCCATGGCCACCAGGGTCTGCAATACCGCCTTGTCACAGCCCTTGCGGGGCGGATCCATCACCACCACATCGGCGCTCACCCCGTCGGCATGCAGGGCAGGCATCAGCTGCTCCGCCTTGCCCACGTGGAACTCGGTCTGCTCGATGCCGTTGAGGGCCGCATTGCGACGGGCATCGTTGATGGCGCTCTCCACCGACTCGATCCCCACCACCTTGGCGGCCTTGCCGGCCAGGAACAGGGAGATGGTGCCGATACCGCAATAGATGTCGAACACCGTCTCGCTGCCGGTCAGCTCGCAATACTCCAGCGCCTTGGAGTAGAGCACGTCGGTCTGGCTCGGGTTGTTCTGGAAGAAGGAGAGGGGCGAGATCTCGAATTCGAGCTCGTGGATCTTGTCGCGGATCACCCCGCTGCCCAGCAGCACCCGGTTCTTGTCACCCAGGATGCGGTTGGTACGCACCTCGTTGATGTTCTGCACCAGGGTGGTGACCGGCAGATCCGCCAGGGCCGCCAGCAGCTCGGCTTCGAACGGCAGCGCTTCGCCCAGGGTCACCAGCACCACCATCAGCTCGCCGCTCTTGAAGCCCTTGCGGGTCATCAGGTTGCGCACGCAGCCGGTGTGGGCCACCTCGTCATAGGCCGCGATGTCGTGCTCGCGCATCCAGTTGCGTACCCGGGCATTGAGCTCCACGTGCAGCGAGTCCTGCACCGCGCAATCATCGGCGGTGATGAGGTCATGGGAGTGCTTGCGGTAGAAGCCGATCTCGGCGCCCGCCTCGCTGCCACGCACCGCGTACTGGGCCTTGTTGCGGTAGGCAAACGGCGTCTCCATGCCGAGGATGGGGTTGACCACGGCCTCACCCAGCCCGACCTGTTCCAGTGCGCTCTGCACCAGGCTCTGCTTGAGGGCAAGCTGGGCCGGATAGGACAGCGGGCGCACCTGGCAGCCACCGCACTCGGTATTGGGGCAAAAATCCGGCACCCTGTCGGCGGACGGCTGGGTCAGCTCGACCAGCTTGCCGTGCAGGTAGTTCGGTTTGACCTCGGTCAACTCGACCAGCGCCTGCTCACCGGGCAGCAGACCCTCGACAAACAGGGGGCGATCGAACAGGCGACCCTTGCCATCCCCCTTGTCGGTCAGTTCCAGAATATCGATCTGATGTTGGTGTCCCACTAACGGCATGAGCGGCTCCGAAGGCATGAAAGAGAGGGTGACGACGGGGCAGACCCGGCGACCCCGAATAAAGGGTGGCAGAGTTTAGCGGAGATCCGCCCAAAATGCAGGCATAAAAGACCCTGCAAACACAAATAGCGACCCCGGCCACCAGCAGCCCGGTCCGGGCAGCCTGGCCAGCCCGCCCCAATAAAAAAACCGCCGGACGGGGCCGGCGGTATGACATTCATGGCAGCAGGATCAATGGCTGTAGGCTTTCTCGCCGTGGCTGGTCACGTCCAGCCCTTCGCGCTCGGCATCTTCCTTCACCCGCAGACCGATCAGCAGGTCCACCAGCTTGTAGGCCACGGCCGAGACCAGGGCGGTCCAGACCACGGTCACCCCCACGCCGATGACCTGTACCTTGACCTGGGCCAGGATGGAGTACCCCTCGGCCACCTGGTTGGTCACATAGTCCCACACCCCGGTGCCGCCCAGATCCGGGCTGGCGAACACCCCGGTCAGCACGGCACCCAGGATCCCGCACACCCCGTGCAGGCCGAACACGTCCAGGCTGTCATCGGCCCCCAGCAGACGCTTGAGACCGTGCACGCCCCACAAACCGGCCACACCGCTGAGCAGGCCGATGATGAGGGCGCCCCCCACACCGACGAAACCGGCGGCAGGGGTGATGGCGACCAGGCCCGCCACCGCACCGGAGACAGCGCCAAGCAGGGAGGGACGGCCCTTCATCGCCCACTCGGCGAAGGTCCAGGAGAGGGCGGCAGCGGCCGGCGCGATCCAGGTGTTGGCGAAGGCCAGGGCCGCCGTGCCGTTGGCTTCGAGGGAGGAGCCGGCGTTGAAGCCGAACCAGCCGAACCACAGCAGGGCGGCACCGATCATGGTCATGGTCAGGCTGTGGGGGGTCATGGGGTCACGGCCATAGCCAACCCGTTTGCCCACCATGAAGGCCCCAACCAGACCGGCCACCGCGGCGTTGATGTGCACCACTGTGCCGCCGGCGAAGTCCAGAGCGCCGTGCTGGAACAGATAGCCTGCGGTGGCACCGGCCGCTTCGGCGGCGGCCGCATCCGTGTAGGCATCCGGACCCGCCCAGTACCACACCATGTGCGCCATCGGGATATAGGCGAAGGTGAACCAGATCACCGCGAACAGCAGCACCGCCGAGAACTTCATCCGCTCGGCAAAGCCGCCGACGATGAGCCCGCAGGTGATGGCGGCAAAGGCGCCCTGGAACACCACGTAGATGAACTCGCTGATCCCGACACCCTTGCTGAAGGTGGCGGCGATGGAATCCGGCGTCACCCCCATCAACAGCACCTTGTCGAAGGAGCCGTAGAAGGCGCCGCCCTCGGTGAAGGCCAGGGAGTAGCCGTAGACCACCCAGAGGACGGTGATGAGGCAGAACAGGGTGAACACCTGCATCAGCACGCTCAGCATGTTCTTGGCGCGCACCAGGCCGCCGTAGAAGAGGGCGAGGCCCGGCACGGACATCAGGATCACCAGGGCCGCCGCCACCATCAGCCAGGTATTGTCCCCCTTGTTGATGGTCACGGTCGCGGCCGCCTGTACCACATCGGCCTGCGCGGCCACCTCTTCGGCCCAGCCCGGGGCGGCCATGGTGGCGGCCAGCGCCAGCAGGCCAGTCATTACGAGTCTCTTGAACATACAGCCCTCTCCTTGTCGTCCCGGCATCCGGGTCCATTTCCTGATATGCATTTCCAACCTGGCCACCTGCCCACCGCACCTGTGTGGCTCACGGAGACATCATGGCGACATGACATGGGGAAAGCATAAAGCAGGCCAAGAAAAATAATCCTTTTATTTCATGGCGTTATGTTTTTATCACATTCAACACGCACCATCTTGGCGCACGATGCCCGGTTACAGGGGGGAAATCGCACTTTGGCTGTGCATTGCCGGGAAAATGCACCAGGATGACCCAATCGCCTCACAATGACGGGGCGAACCCGTGGTGATGTCACCCTGGCAGGCTTATCTATCCCGCTAAGGTATTTATGAAATAAATGAAATGGGCCATACCATGGTGAAATCAAATGAGGCTGTCGGCCAATATCCCCCCACCCAAGGGGCACAAGCACTTTAAGAGTGCAAACGCGCGCCATTCGTCTGGCCTGCCCCGAAATGCCCGGTCATACTGGCAAGCCATCTTCCCCTGTTCCCAGCGCCGCGAGGAGCCCATGCCCAATCTCAACGTGACCGAAATCAAGGCCTTCGTGCCTGCCCGGGATTTCACGCGGTCAAAGCAGTTCTATCAGGATCTCGGCTTTACCCTGGCCTCCGATGGCGACGGCGTAGCCTATTTTCATCTCGGCAACGCAAGCTTCCTGCTGCAGGATGGCAACCCCCCGGGGCTGGCCGAGCAGCTCATGATGCACCTCCTGGTGGAGGACGTGGCCGCCTGGCGGGCCCAAGTGGAGGCGAGCCAGATCGCCGCCCGCTACGGCGTCCGGGTCACAGAGCTCGTCACCCAGCCGTGGCGCATGAAGGAGTTCTGTCTGTACGATCCCGCCGGCGTGCTGTGGCGCATCGCACAGAATATCGACTGAGGGGATGGCAGTCCGAGAGGCTGATGGCCTGACAGCATGTGGGTCTGAAGGGCTGAAGGTCTGAGGGTCTGAGGGTCTGAGGGTCTGTGGGTCTGTGGGTCTGTGGGTCTGTGGGTCTGTGGGTCTGTGGGTCTGTGGGTCTGTGGGTCTGTGGGTCTGTGGGTCTGTGGGTCTG
>NZ_JBFOCW010000071.1:0-23813 GCF_040908005.1 Aeromonas sp. s1(2024)
TGAGAGGATTCGAACCTCCGACCCTCTACACCCCATGCAGATGCGCTACCTGGCTGCGCTACACACCGACGGAGTCAGCTCGGCTGACGGGGAGGAAGTCTAATCGGATGATTTGGCGGGCGCAACTCCTTTTTTATCAGGGAGATGCCGACTGCTTCTTTATTGTTCAGCCAAGATGCAACTTGGGCCCTGGCCGGAGTTTTGGCATAATCGTCGCCCCCTTCGGCGGGCACAGGGTGGCGAACACCCGACTCGGGGCGTTCTTATGTCGCCGGGGCCTTTGGCCTCTCTTTCATTGACAGCATCTTCTGCCGTGGGCTACCGGCTACCGGCCAGCGCGAGGGGGAAGGGGCCCGGTGTGCCCAGGGTCGGGACGCAGCAATCTGGGAGTACGCGGCCGATGCCGTGCAGGGGCCAGGCAAGCCGACATCATATCGACGAGAGGATCAGGGCGTGAAACCATCTGAAGTTGCAGCACAGATCAGCCAGCGCGAGGAGGACGAACGCTGGATGCGCCATGCCATGGCCCTGGCAGCCAGGGCAGAGGGGATAGGCGAGATCCCGGTGGGCGCCGTGCTGGTGCTGGGGGACAAGATAGTGGCAGAGGGGTGGAATCGCTCCATCAGCGAGCACGACGCCTGCGCCCATGCCGAGGTGATGGCGCTTCGGGAAGCGGGCAAGCAGCTTGAAAACTATCGCCTGCTCGACACCACCCTCTATGTGACGCTGGAGCCCTGCTGCATGTGTGCCGGCGCCCTCATCCACAGCCGGGTCAAGCGGGTGGTCTATGGTGCCCGGGATTTGAAGACGGGGGCGGCAGGGTCTGTGTTCGACATCCTGCTGGATCCCCGCCACAACCACCAGGTGGCACTGACGGGGGAGGTGCTCGCCGACGCCTGCTCGGCCCAGCTGTCGGATTTCTTCAAACGGCGCCGCGCCGAGAAGAAGGCGGCCAGACTCGCCGCGAAAGAGGCGCTTCCTCAAGATGACAGCGGGGCCTGATGGCCCCGTTTGCTTTTATTTCACTGCCAGACCGGCGGCCTGCTTCCCTCCGAATACCAACTGCCACCCCCCCGATGGAGCCTGCGCTCTTTGCCGCTGTTGATGTAACAAAACTGTCATGCATCCGCCATATAATGCCGCCAAGCCTAGCTCACATTGAGGTCTTGCATGTCATCGGAATCGTTAAATCTGGTCATGGCGGGCAGTCGAAAACGCCGGATCAAGGATAAATTGGCCAAATATGGCGTCACCACAGGGGGAGCCCTGGTGCTGGTGGCGCTGTTGCTTATCTTCTTCTACCTGCTCTATGTGGTGAAGCCCATCTTCAATGGCGCCAGCATGGAGAGCACCGCTTCCTTCAGCCTGCCCATCAAGGGCAAGACCGCCTGGCTCGGGGTCGAGGAGCAAAACGAGATAGGTTACCGCTTCAGCGACCAGGGGAAGGTCAAATTCTTTGCCGTGCAACCGGATGGCAAGATCAAGACCGGACAGGTGATTGGCGAGGCGCAGGTGAACGGCGAGATCACGGCGGTCGCGCCGCCTGCGCCGGGCCAGAAACTCATCGCCTATGGGTTTGCCGACGGCAAGGCTCAGGTGGTGCAACCCTATTTCAAGATCTCCTATCCCAATGACGTGCGCGTCATTGAGCCCAGCCTGCAATATCCCTTCGGCGAGACCCCCGTGGTGATCGATCCCCAGGGCAAGGCGCTGACGCGCATGGTCTTCGAGGCGACCAAGGACAAGATGGCGACCGCGGCCGTGACCGAAGATGGTCGTGGTGTGCTGATGGTGATGAGCGGCGAGGAGAACTTCCTCTCCGGCGAAATCGAGTGGAGCAACCAGACCTACACCATTCCGTCCCTGCCACGCCATGTTGACCAGATGCTGCTGACCCCGAACCTGCGCCTGTTGTTCGTGCGCGAGGGCAACCGCCTGTCGGTCTATGACATCCACAACCTGAGCGACATTTCCCTGCGCAATGTCATGGAGATCAACGCCCCCAATGCCAGCGTGACCCAGGTGGCCCTGCTCTCCGGTGCGTCCTCCCTGCTGGTGGGCAACGACAACGGCGTCATCTCCCAGTGGTTCGAGGTGGCAAAGGATGGCAAGCGCCAGTTCACCCAGATCCGTGACTTCAAGAGTGACGCGCCGGTCGCCCTGCTGACCCCCGAGCACTTTCGCAAGGGCTTCATCAGCGCAGGCAGCGACGGCACCATCAACTTCTTCCATGCCACCGGCGAAGCCAAGCTGCTTGGCGAGAAGGTTGACGGGGGCAACCTGGCTGCTGTTGCCATCTCTCCTCGCCACAACCTGCTGTTGACCCAGCAGGGGGATGACTTCAAGGTCTTTGACGTCGAGAACGATCACCCCGAGGTAACCTGGTCTGCCCTCTGGCAACAGGTGTGGTATGAAGGCTATCCCGAGCCCCAGTACGTGTGGCAGTCCACCTCCGCCAGCAACGACTTCGAAGCCAAGCTGAGCCTGGTGCCCCTGGTGTTCGGTACCTTGAAAGCCTCCTTCTATGCCATGGTGTTCGCGGTGCCCCTGGGTGTCGCCGGTGCCATCTACACCGCCTACTTCATGTCGGCGGGGCTGCGCAAATACGTCAAGCCGACGGTGGAGATCATGGCGGCGCTGCCGACCGTCATCCTCGGCTTCCTGGCGGGTCTGTGGCTTGCGCCCATCATCGAAGGGGCCCTGCCCGGGGTGATCCTGCTGCTGATCCTGCTGCCCATGGGCATGCTGCTCACCGCCCTGGTGTGGAACTATCTGCCGGAGCGCGGCCGCACCTGGCTGCCGGAAGGCTGGCACGCCATCCTGCTTATCCCTGTGCTGCTGTTCATCGGATGGGGCGCCTTCGCCTTGAGCCCCATCATCGAGAACGCCTTCATGCACGGTGATTCGCGCATCTGGCTGACCCACGACATGGGCATCAAGTTTGACCAGCGCAACTCCCTGGTGGTCGGTATCGCCATGGGCTTTGCGGTCATCCCCACCATCTTCTCCATCGCCGAAGACGCGGTCTTCTCGGTGCCCAAGCACCTGACCCAGGGCTCGCTTGCGCTGGGGGCGACCCCGTGGCAGACCCTGAGCCGGGTGGTGATCCTCACCGCGAGCCCGGGCATCTTCTCGGCGGTGATGATGGGCCTTGGCCGCGCCGTGGGCGAGACCATGATCGTGCTGATGGCCACAGGCAACACCCCCATCATGGACTTTTCCATGTTCCAGGGGTTGCGGACCCTGGCGGCGAACATCGCGGTGGAGATGCCAGAATCGGAAGTGGGCAGCTCCCACTACCGGGTGCTCTTCCTCGCCGCCTTCGTGCTGTTTGTGTTCACCTTCTTGTTCAATACCCTGGCCGAATTCGTCCGCCAGCGGTTGCGTGAAAAGTACAGCTCTCTGTAAGGACTAAGGAATCGACAATGGGTAAGTGGTTTAAATCGGGGGCCCCCTGGATCTGGATGACGGGGGGCGCCGTCAGCCTGAGTCTGGTGGCCGTACTGGGTCTGTTGTTGCTGATTGGCTGGCGTGGTCTGGTCTATTTCTGGCCCCATCCCATCTATGAGTGGCAACTTGAAGATGCAAGCGGCAACAAGAGCGTCCTGATTGGCGAGATCAACGACCGGGAGCTGGTGCCGGTGGAGCGCCTGCGCGCCGCAGGCCAGGCGCTGGAAGGGGAGGATCGCGAAGAGATTACCCGTTATCTGGTCAAGACCGGCAACCGGGAGTTCGTCGACCTCGATTTCCGCTGGGTGCTGGAGACCGATATCAAATCGCGCACCCAGCCGGCGGAGCTCGCCATGGTGGAGCGTGCCACCAACGGCAACTTCTATGGTTACATCACCTCGGTGAAGGAAGATGGCCAGGAGCTGACCACGGATCTGCATCCCGCCTTGCAGCGGGTGCTGGCCCGTGCCAACGGCCTCTCAAGCCAAGCCAACGACCTGCAAAAAGGGGCCATCGGCAGCATCAACTATCAGCTGGAGCGCCTGCGCCTGAAAGAGCGCAAGGCCGAGCTGGATGACAAGCTGACCGATCAGCTTAAAGCCGAGCTGGCGAGCGAGCGTCAGGCGCTCAACGACCGTTATCAGGTGCTGGAGAAAGAGCTCTTCTCCCTGCGTACCCAGGCGGACAGAGACAGCATCACCGTCAAGGACATGCGCGGCGAGCTGGTGACCATGCCCATGTCCCGGGTGCTGGATGTGGTCTGGCCCAACGACATGAGCCTGATGGCCAAGGTGGGTCACTGGTTCCACCAGATTGGCAAGTTCGTCTCCGATGACCCCCGGGAGGCGAACACCGAGGGCGGCGTCTTCCCGGCCATCTTCGGCACCGTCTTCATGGTGATCCTGATGGCCATCATCGTGACCCCGCTCGGGGTGGTGGCGGCGGTCTACCTGCACGAGTACGCGGGCAAGAACAGCCTGACCAAGATCATCCGTATCGCGGTGATCAACCTGGCGGGGGTGCCCTCCATCGTCTACGGCGTGTTTGGTCTGGGCTTCTTCGTCTACACCCTGGGGGGCAGCATCGACCGCCTCTTCTATCCGGAAGCGCTGCCGAGCCCGACCTTCGGCTCCCCCGGTGTCATCTGGTCTGCTCTGACCCTGGCCATTCTGACCCTGCCGGTGGTGATCGTCTCCACCGAAGAGGGGCTGGCCCGGATCCCGAGCACCATTCGCCAGGGTTCGCTGGCGCTGGGTGCCACCCAGGCCGAGACCCTGTGGCGCATCGTGCTGCCCATGGCAAGCCCGGCCATCATGACCGGCCTTATCCTGGCCATCGCCCGTGCGGCGGGCGAGGTGGCGCCGCTGATGCTGGTGGGGGTGGTGAAGCTTGCTCCCACGTTACCGATGGACGGCAACTTCCCGTACCTGCACGTGGAGCGCAAGTTCATGCACCTGGGCTTCCACATCTATGACGTGGGCTTCCAGAGCCCGAACGTCGAGGCGGCGCGTCCTCTGGTCTACGCCACCTCCTTCCTGCTGGTGACGGTGATCGTCGGCCTCAACCTGACGGCGATCGGTATTCGTAACCACCTGCGCGAGAAATTCCGGTCGCTGGAACATTAATCCAGCCATTACAGAGACGGGCAGGGACCTTCCCTGCCAACCAGATATTCCGGCAGCGGGCAAGACGTTTGCCCGCTGCCACCAAGAGAATTTGAGGTAAACAGATGATCAACGTAACACCGAGTTCGGCCCCGCACACCGCCACCGACCTGCTCAACCTGACCCCGGAGCAGACTGCGCTGGAGGTGAAGGATCTCAACCTGTACTACGGCAACAAGCAGGCGCTGTTCAACGTCAACATGAAGATCCCCAAGGGTCAGGTCACCGCCTTCATCGGCCCGTCCGGTTGCGGCAAGTCCACTTTGCTGCGCTGCATCAACCGGATGAACGATCTGGTGGAGATCTGCCGCATCGAGGGGGAGATCCAGCTGCACGGCCACAACATCTATGACAAGAGCGTGGATGTCTCCGCCCTTCGCCGTCAGGTGGGCATGGTGTTCCAGCGCCCCAACCCCTTCCCCAAGTCCATCTACGAGAACGTGGTCTACGGCCTGCGCCTGCAGGGCATCAATGACCGCCGTACCCTGGACGAGGCCGCCGAGCGTTCCCTGCGCGGTGCTGCCCTGTGGGAGGAAGTGAAGGATCGTCTGCATGACAACGCCTTCGGTCTCTCCGGCGGTCAGCAGCAGCGTCTGGTGATTGCCCGTGCCATCGCCATCGAGCCGGAAGTGCTGCTGCTCGATGAACCGACCTCGGCGCTGGACCCCATCTCCACCCTCACCATCGAGGAGCTCATCAACGAGCTCAAGAGCCAGTTCACCGTGGTGATCGTGACCCACAACATGCAGCAGGCGGCGCGGGTCTCGGATCAGACCGCGTTCATGTACATGGGGGAACTCATCGAGTACTCGAATACCAACACCATCTTCACCACCCCGGCCAAGAAGAAGACCGAAGACTACATTACCGGTCGTTACGGTTAAGGGATGCCGCTGATTGAGATGAGCAAGATGAGCAAGATGAGCATCAACAAACAGATTGGCAGTCAGTTCAACGGCTAAGGCATAATCGGAGCAACAAGGATTACTGGTATGGACAATATGAACCTCAACAAACACATCTCCGGTCAGTTCAATGCCGAGCTTGAGAGCGTGCGCAATCAGGTACTGGTGATGGGGGGGCTGGTGGAGAAGCAACTCACCGACGCCATCGCCGCCATCCATGGCCAGGATCTGGATGCGGCGCGCAAGATCGTGGCCAACGACCACAAGGTCAACGCCATGGAAGTGGCGATCGACGAGGAGTGCACCCGCATCATCGCCAAGCGTCAGCCCACCGCGTCCGACCTGCGGCTGGTGATGGCCATCATCAAGACCATCACGGATCTGGAGCGGATTGGCGACGTGGCGGACAAGATTGCCCGCATGCTGACCGACAACGCCAACAAGCCCCAGCCACCGCTGGTGTCGCTGGAGAACATGGGGCGTCGCACCATCAAGATGCTCCACGACGTGCTGGACGCCTTCGCCCGCATGGATCTGGATGCCGCCCTGGCGGTCTACAAGGAAGATGACAAGGTGGATCGGGAGTACGAGTCCATCATCCGCGAGCTGATGACCTACATGATGGAAGATCCGCGCACCATCCCCCAGGTGCTCAACGTGCTCTGGGCGGCACGGGCCATCGAGCGGGTCGGCGATCGCTGCCAGCACATCTGCGAGTACATCGTCTACTACGTCAAGGGCAAGGATGTGCGTCACACCAAGGCCGATGACCTGAGCGATCTGCTGGGCAAGGGCTGATCGGGCGCCTTTGGTGGAGCTCCCGTCGCGGCTGCACGACGGGAATCCAACCCTGATTGAATAAAAAGGCGCTTTGAGCGCCTTTTTCATTGCATGGCACGGCAGTTCAAGATAACGCCACCCGGCGGGCGCTTTTCTGCTAGAATATGGCCCCTGTGTGAGTCCCGGATGGAGTCACGGTCCGGTTTCCCGGGCCCAGTTTGCCGTCTTGTGCTAAGGCGGCTGTAGCAATAGGTTAATCATGAGTTTTGCCGATAGTTTGTTCTTTCTGATGCTGCTGGTCGCCGGCAGCGTGTTCTTCTCACTCTCCGAGATCTCCCTTGCTGCCTCCCGCAAGATCAAGTTGCAGGTGATGGCCGACGAGGGCAACCGCCACGCCGAGAAGGTGCTGGCATTGCAGGCCCAGCCGGGCAACTTCTTTACCGTGGTGCAGATAGGCCTCAATACCGTCGCCATCCTCGGCGGCATCCTGGGGGAATCCGCCCTCAATCCCGCCATCAGGGAGCTGATAGCCGGCTTCTACCAGGGGCCCTGGCTCGGCCAGATTAGCTCTGCGGCCTCGTTCGTCTTCGTCACCGGCATGTTCATCCTGATAGCGGACCTGATGCCCAAGCGCCTCGCCATGACCATGCCCGAGCGGATCGCCGTGGTGGTGGTGCGTCCCATGATGCTGTGCGTCACCTTGCTGATGCCGCTGGTGTGGCTGTTCAACGGCATGGCCAACGGCCTGTTCCGGCTGATGCGCATCTCCATGGTGCGCAACGACGAGATCACCTCCGACGATATTTATGCGGTGATGGATGCAGGTGCCGAAGCCGGTGTCATCCAGCGCG
Organism: Aeromonas sp. s1(2024); assembly: GCF_040908005.1. Lineage (NCBI taxonomy): Bacteria > Pseudomonadati > Pseudomonadota > Gammaproteobacteria > Aeromonadales > Aeromonadaceae > Aeromonas > Aeromonas sp. s1(2024). Next base: position 7,651 of record NZ_JBFOCW010000071.1, read on the forward strand.
AGGAGCACCAGCTCATCGAGAACGTGTTCGAGCTCCAGTCCTTGGGTGTCACTTCCGCCATGACGGCGCGGGAGAGCCTCATCTACTTCACCCTGCAAGAGGGGGAGGAGAGCATCAAGGCGAAGATCGCCGAGCACCCCCACAACAAGTTCCTGGTGTGCGACCACAACCTCGACAGCATCAAGGGGTTCGTGGATGCCAAGGAGCTGCTGATCCGCGTCATCAGCGGCCAGAGCATCGATCTCAACAGCGGCTCCCTGGTGCAGAACGTCATCATCATTCCCGACACCCTCAACCTCTACGAGGCGATGGAGTACTTCAAGAACCATCGCGGCGATTTTGCGGTGGTGATGAACGAATACGCCCTGGTGGTGGGCATCGTCACCATGAATGACCTGATGAGTACCGTCATGGGGGAGTGGGCCACCCACGTGGTGGAAGAGCAGATAGTGCAGCGGGACGAGAACTCCTGGCTGGTGGACGGGGTGACCCCCATCTCCGACGTGATGCGCGCCTTCGACATCGAGGAGTTCCCGGAAAACCAGAACTACGAGACCATCGCCGGTTTCATCATGTACATGCTGCGCAAGATCCCCAAGCGCACCGACTCGGTCAAATATGCCGGTTACAAGTTCGAAGTGGTGGACATCGATAGTTACAAGATTGACCAGTTGCTGGTCACCCGGGTAGAACCTGCGAGCAATGAGAAGCCCGCTCAGGAATCCTAAAGGAGTTCGTTAGCAATCATGAAGATGAAGACTCATTCCCGTGCGCTGGCCTGTGTGGCGCTCGCCCTGGCACTGGGTGCCTGCAGCCAGAGCGCACCGCGCAAGCCGGTGACGCCTGCCAAACCCGTTACCCCCGAGCCTGCCGTGGTGGTCCCGCAGCAGGATCCCGATGCGGTGGTGCAAAGCGCCGTGGCAGAGCCCAGCCCGGTGTTCGACGAGGAGTATCACGGCCCGGATCAAGGGTCGCTTGAATCGGTCACCGCCCTGTTTGCCCGGGGTTACATCGAATCGGCCATGCGCGAGACCATGCTGGCAGCGGTGCACAGCGACTATCCGCTGCTCGGCATGCGGGACGTGCGTCTCACCGACCCTGTTGCCAAGTTCCTCACCTCGGCCCAGGCCCGCACCACGGCCCACGACTACCTCTATGCCGGGGTGCAGCGTCGGCTGGGCCGCCCGCTCAGCCCCGCCCAGTGGGAGCAGATCTGGCAGGGCTATCCCCAGCAGGGTCGGGTCTCCGACTGGGTCAAGCAGACCAAGCGGGTGCTGGCCGGGCGCTGAGTCCCCTGGTTATCGGCGGCTGTGCCCGCCTTGATCCCCTGTTTCACAAGAGGTCACCCCCCGGGGTGGCCTCTTGTCGTTTCAGTGCCTGGCCAGGTGATGCCTGTGCCGGGGAGACCTCCCTTTGCCGCCATCATCCTGAGCTTGCCCGGATTTGTTTGTAGCCCCCGATTGCCTCTTGTTCTACTTTGGGTCATGATATTTGGGATTTCTAGCCGTCTAGATGTTTTGATGGCTTAATGTGGTTTCACACAATAAACACCCGTCATGGCGGGGAGACGCAGAGAGACAGAGATGGACAAGCAGGATTTGTGGGTACTCGATGGCGGTATGGGCCGTGAACTGGCGCGGCGTGGTGCGCCGTTCCGTCAACCGGAGTGGTCGGCGCTGGCGTTGATGGAAGCGCCCGAGACGGTGCGCGAGGTACACCAGGCCTATGCGACGAGCGGTGCCCGGGTGATCACCACCAACAGCTATGCCCTGGTGCCCTTCCATATCGGCGAGGCGCGCTTTGCCGCCCAAGGGGAGGCACTTGCGGTTCTGGCCGGGCAACTGGCCCGAGACGTGGCCGACGAACAGGGGGGCGCCGTCAAGGTGGCCGGTTCCTTGCCGCCGCTCTTTGGCTCCTATCGTGCGGACCTCTATCAAGCCGAGCGGGTGAGCGAGCTGGCGACACCGCTTATCCGTGCCCTGTCACCCCATGTGGATCTCTGGCTGGCGGAGACCATGAGCCTCATCGCCGAGCCCCTGGCCCTCAAGGCCCTGCTGCCCGAGGACGGCAAGCCGTTCTGGGTCTCCTTTACTCTGGAAGACGAGGCGCCGGGCAGCGAGCCCACCCTGCGCTCTGGCGAGCGGGTGGCGGATGCCGTGACCGCGTTGGCGTCGGCCGGGGTGGATGCCATCCTGTTCAACTGCTGCCAGCCCGAGGTGATTGAAGGGGCGCTCAAGGTGGCCGTCGCCGCGTTGCAGGTTCAGGGGCGCACCGACGTTCGCCTCGGCGCCTATGCCAACGCCTTCCCGCCCCAGCCCAAGGAGGCGACTGCCAATGACGGTCTGGACGAGATCCGCGGCGATCTGGGGCCGCTGGATTACCTCGACTGGGCCGAGCGCTGGCGCAGAGCCGGGGCAAATCTCATCGGCGGCTGCTGCGGCATCGGCCCGGAACACATCGAGGCGCTGGCCAGCCGGCTGCGTTAAGGAGCGCCCATGAAAGAGAGCAAGATCGGGCTCTGGTCCCTCACTGCGCTGGTGTTCAGCTCCATGGTGGGGGCCGGCATCTTCAGCCTGCCCCAGAACATGGCCGATGTGGCGGGCGCTCGCGCCGTGCTGATCGGCTGGGCCGTCACCGGGGTCGGCATACTGGCGCTGGCCATGAGCTTCCTTTACCTGTCGCGGCTCAAACCCGAGCTCGACGGCGGCATCTACAGCTATGCCCGGGCCGGCTTTGGCGAGCTGGTGGGGTTCTTCTCCGCCTGGGGATACTGGCTCTGTGCCACCATCGGCGTGGTGGGGTATCTGGTGATCGCCTTCGCGGCGCTGGGCAGCTTTGTCGATACGCCGGAGCGGGTCTGGTTTGGCGAGGGCAACACATTGGCAGCTTTTGTCGGCGAGTCCTGCATCCTCTGGGCGGTGCACCTGCTGGTGGCCCGCGGCGTGCAGCAGGCGGCGCTGTTCAATCTGGTGGCGACCCTGGCCAAGAGCCTGCCGCTGCTGCTGTTCATCCTGTTCGCCTGCTACTGGTTCGATCCGGTCACCTTTGCGGCGGATCAGGAGGGCAGCACCCTGGCAGTACCGGTCTCCGAGCAGGTGCGCAACACCATGCTCATCACCCTCTGGGTCTTCACCGGCATCGAAGGGGCAGCGGTGCTCTCGGCCCGGGCGAGAAACAAGCGGGACGTGGGCACCGCCACCGTGCTCGGTGTGGTGCTGGCGCTGCTGCTCTATGTGCTCATCTCGGTGTTGGCGCTCGGAATATTGAGCCGCCCGGAGCTTGCGGCCCTGCCCAACCCCTCCATGGCGGGACTGATGGCCCAGATGACGGGTTCCTGGGGCAAGTTGCTCATCAGCGCCGGCCTCATCGTGTCGGTGCTCGCCTCCTACGTGAGCTGGACCCTCTTCTCGGCCGAGGTGCCGTTCAGCGCGGCGCGTCACGGGGCCTTCCCGGCCATCTTCCGGCGTGAGAACCGCAACGGCACTCCCATCGCCTCGCTCTGGCTCACCAGCCTGACCGTGCAGGGCTGCTTGCTGCTGGTGTGGTTGCTTGGCAAGGGGTACACCAACCTGCTGCTCATCTCCACCTCCATGATCCTGGTGCCCTACCTGCTCATCGGCCTCTTCCTGCTCAAGCTGGTCTTCAGTGGCAAGGGTGGGCAGGGCCGCGGCCTGATGCGGGTGGTGGCGCTGGTGTCGAGCGGTTATGGTTTCTGGCTGCTCTACGCCGCCGGGGTGGAGTACCTGCTGCTGTCGCTTCTGCTCTACGGGCCGGGTCTGCTGTTGTTTCTCTACAGCCGTCGCCAGCTCGGCGCCGAACAGCGGCTCAGCGGGCGCGAACGGCTGCTGGCCGGGGTGACGCTGCTGAGCCTGATCCCCGCCGTCTGGTCCTTCGTTCACGTCTGACCCGGGGGTGTCCCTGTCATGAAAAAGAGCGCCCCTGGGCGCTCTTTTTTTATCCTGGTCGGTGGCTCAACCGCTGGTGGGGGCCGCCGGTTTGCCAAACAGCACGGCGAGCTTTTGCCGCCAGGGGAGGCCCCGGGCCTCTTGCAGCATGTCGCGCCACTCATGGAAGGTGAGGGTGAAGGGGTTGAAGCTGTGGATTGGCTTGGTGATGCCGAAACGGCACGGCTCACCCAAGTCTTCTTCCACGAAGGTGCCAAACAGCCGGTCCCAGATGATGAGCACGCCAGCGAAGTTGCGATCGATGTATCTGGCGTTGCTGGCGTGGTGAACCCTGTGGTGGGAGGGGGTGTTGAAGATCCATTCAAGTTTGCCCAGCTTGCCCACCACCTGGGTGTGGACGAAGAACTGAAAACCCAGGCTCAAGAGCACGGTGGCCACCACCGCCTCGGGGGGGAAGCCGATGAGGATCATGGGGATCCAGAACAGCCACATGCCGGAGACCGGGTACATCAGGCTCTGGCGAAAGGCGGTGGAGAGGTTGAGCCGCTCCGAGCTGTGGTGCACCACGTGGGAGGCCCAGAGCCAGCGGACATGGTGGCTCGCGAAGTGGAACAGCCAGTAGCAGAGATCCTGCAACAGAAAGAGCAGCAAGAGGCTCCAGAGGTTCAGTTCGATATCGAATAGTCGCCAGCCCCAGAGGGTGTCATAGAGATAGGCGATGGCAATGGCGGCCAGGGCATCGCCCCCCTGATGCATCAGTGCCAGGGTGGCATTGGCGAAGAGATCCTTCCACTGGTAGCCCGCCGTGGGATAGGCGGCGCCGTGTTTTCGCAGGTAGAGCATCTCCCAGCCGATGAAAACCAGAAAGAGGGGCGAGAGGTAGAGCAGGAGCAGTTGCACATCCATGTGAGCCATCCGGTTGGACCAGTTGGATGTCAGCATACCGGATGATGTTAAAAACTCATTAACATTTGATAGTGATCCTCCTGTCTGACGCGGCCCGGCCTTGCCCTCCCTGTTTACACTGAAGAAGGAGCGCGCGCGGCATCTACCGCAAGCGGCAGTACCTTGGGAGGGAGAGAAAATGAACGGGACGCCTGTTTGTCTCATGCTCGGCCTGCTCAGTGCGAGTGCGATGGCCAATGACAGTTTCAACAGCGAGTTGAGCCATGTTGTCGGTGGTACAGCCATGGGGGCGGGCTTTACGGCCATCGCGGATCACTATGGCTATCGGGAGCACAGGGGCTGGATTGGTTTTGGCATCTCGACCGGCATCGGCATCGCCGCAGAGCTGATCGAGCGGGCCAGTGGTCAGGGGCCCTTCTCCGCCCTGGATGCGGGGGCCAATGCGCTGGGGGCCGCCGCCGGTGCCTACGGGACGGATCGCTGGCTGCTGGCACCCGTGGTGCTGCCCGAGCAGCACTTCGCCGGCCTGACGGGCATGTATCGATTCTAGGGGCGAGCCACCTGGAACAAAAAAGGGAGCCTGGGCTCCCTCTTCTTGATTTGCATGACACCGCTGCGCGGTTGATCGAACCCGGGTTTGCCCCTTTACCGGATTGCCAATATCGGTGCGCTCGTCAGAGTACCTGGCTCAGGAACTGGCGCAAGCGCGGGGAGGGGGGATTGTCGAAGAAGTCGGCGGGTTTCTCGTCCACCAGCAACTCGCCGCTTTCCATGAAGAGCACCCTGTCCGCCACTTCCCGGGCAAAGCCCATCTCGTGGGTCACCACCACCATGGTCATCCCTTCGCGGGCCAACCCCTTCATGACGTCCAGCACCTCTCCCACCATTTCGGGGTCGAGGGCGCTGGTGGGCTCGTCAAACAGCATGATGCGCGGCTGCATGGCGAGCGCCCGGGCGATGGCCACCCGCTGCTGCTGGCCGCCGGAGAGCTGGGAGGGGTAGCTCTGGGCCTTGTTGGAGAGACCGACCTTGAGCAGCAGGGCCTTGGCCCGCTCCTCAGCCTCCTGGCGAGAGAGCCCTCTCACCTTCTGGGGGGCCAGGGTGATGTTGTCCAGCACCGTCAGGTGAGGGAAGAGGTTGAATGACTGGAACACCATGCCCACCTCTTCCCGCAGCTTGTTGACATCCCCGGGTTCGGTGAGGCTGATGCCGTCGACCACGATATTGCCATCGTTGATGGTTTCCAGCTGGTTGAGGGTGCGCAGGAAGGTGGACTTGCCCGAGCCGCTCGGCCCCACGATCACCACCACTTCCCCTTCGGCCACCTGGGTGCTGACGTTTTTCAGGGCGTGCACCTCGGTGCCGTAGAACTTCTCTACACCGCTCGCCTTGATGATGGGATCAGTTGCTGCGCGCATAGTTCACCTCCAGACGACGCACCGGGAAGGGGCAGGGAGTGCCGGTGATGGCAGAACGTTTCGACACCGATGGCGCCTTGATAACGGGATCAGTTGCTGCGCGCATATTTCACCTCCAGACGACGCACCAGGAAGGAGAGAGTGCCGGTCAGCACCAGATAGAGCAGAGCCACGGTGAACCACACTTCGAACGGGCTGAAGGTGGAGCTGACCACTTCGCGCCCCGCCTTGGTGAGATCCGTGATGGAGATGACGGAGACCAGAGAGGAGTCCTTGATGAGGTTGATGAACTGACCCGCGAGCGGTGGCAGCACCCGTTTGAAGGCCTGGGGCAGGATGACGTAGCGCATGGTCTGGGCCGAGGTCATGCCAAGGCTTCTGCCCGCTTCCATCTGCCCCTTGTGAATGGAGCTGATGCCGGCGCGCACGATCTCCGCCACGTAGGCGCCGGTGAAGACCGCGAGCGCCGCCACACCAGCGGTGAATCGGTCGAGGTTCAGCACGGTGCCGATAAAGAAATAGACGATGAAGATCTGCACCAGCAACGGGGTGCCACGGATGAGCTCTACATAGGTCACGGCCAGGTTGCGCAGGGCCGGATTGGGGGAGAGGCGGGCGAGCCCGGCCAGGGTGCCAAGCAGGATGGCGAAGATGCCCGCCACCAGGGAGAGCTTGACCGTGACCCAGACGCCCCAGGCAATGGGGCCGGCGGTCCAGCTCAGTTGCACATCCAGGGTATCGCCGAGGAAGACGGTATCCCCTTCAGCCAGCTGGGAGCCCTTGGGAGCGATGGCCTGACGGCGGCTGGGGTCGAGATCGTCTTGCAGGAAGAGCTGTCCCTTGTCCGCCACCACGGTGCCGTCAAACTCGGCATAGTGTTTCTGTTCTGCCTGATAGGCGATGTACTGGGGAATGCGTTCCCAGCGCCAGGTGTAATCCACTGCCTGCACGGCCTTGTAGATGCCGAAAATGGCGGCCAGCACCAGCAGCAGGAAGATCCCGTGCCAGAGCAGCTGATTGGGCTGTTTTTCCATCTGTCTTGTGAGTTTGGGGTTGATCACTGTCACAACCTCTTTTGTCGTTATCGTGTGGGGAGTCTGCGTGAAGGGGCGGCATGCCGCCCCTTTGAGAGGTTATTTGAGCTGGTTCAGCCAGGCGGTGGATTCAAACCACTTCTTGTAGAGACGGTCGTAGCTGCCGTCGCCCTTGATCTGGCGCAGGTAGTTGTTGAACCAGTTGAGGGTGTCCTGATCCCCCTTGCGGATGGCCCAGGCCAGCGGCTCGAAGGTGAACGGCTTGTCGAGGTGCACCACGGCGCCCTGGTTCTGGGACGCGAAGATGGCGTTGTAGGGCAGGTCGTAGACGAAGGCATCCACCTTGCCGTTGATCACTTCCAGCTTGGCGTCATCCTGGGTTTCAAACTGCAGCAGGGTGGCCTTGGGGATCATGCGCTTGACCGCTTGCTCGCCGGTGGTGCCGAGTTTGACCGCGATCTTGTATTTGGGATCGTTGAGGTCCTGGAAGGATTTGATTTCGCCCGCCTTGTCCTTGCGAAGCACGATGGTCTGGCCGACGACGATGTAGGGATCGGCAAAGTTCACGCGCAGGTTGCGCTGGGGAGTGACGGTCATGCCGCCCATGATGACGTCGAACTTGTCGGTCAAGAGCGCGGGGATGATGCCGTCCCAGGCGGTGTTGACGAACTCCACCTTCACGCCCATCTCCTTGGCGACCATCTTGGCGAGATCCACGTCAAAGCCGATGTACTGGCCCTGCTTGTTGGTCATCTCGAAGGGTTGATAGCCGGCATCGAAGCCGACCCGCAGCACACCGCGCTCCAGCACGGCATCCAGGGTGGAAGTGGGCGCGGCGTTGGCCAGCCCGCACAGCAGCAGGGTAGAGAGAATGAGTTTTTTGATCATAAATGACGTCTCTGTCGTAAATGTGGTCGGCCTTGAACCTGCTCCCGTGCGACTCCATGGCACAAGAGACTGCTGCATCCGGCAGCAGGCAAGACAGGATTATTGTCTTGGTCGGGGCAAAAGCCCCATATGAGATTCTATGAATGGTTCGTTGGATGAAAAATGTACCAAAACCTGTTTGTGCCAGAAGACTCAATAAGTTATGGAGACTTTTATCCCTCGTGGTGACTCATAAAACCACATGAAAACAACATATCTATCTAATGGCGCCGGTTCAAGTGCAAAATATCCGGCGGCCGTCTCGGTGGAAAATCCGGGCACAGACAGGGCGTTGTCCGGCACGCTTCACGGGGAATGGGGCGTGCGAGTCGGGCAAATATTTTTGCCCGGCCCATAGGCTCCCTCTGTGTCTTGTCATGGGCTTCCCATATACTCAGCCATCCCCATTGGAAGGTTCGGGAATGGACGCCTCAATTCTGCTCAATCTGGACGTATTTACCCTGATGTTGATGGCCCTCGGGGGCTACAGCCTGGGATTCATCACCCTCTCCATCATCTGGTCGACCCACAGGGAAATACCCGGTCTCGGGCTCTGGTGGTGGTCCAGCCTCTGTGCCCTGGCGGCGCAATCGCTCTTCTTCATGCAGGCATTTTCCCCCCATATCGCGGGGATCTGGCTGGCCAACCTGCTCATCACCTTCTGCCTCGCCCTGATGCCACTCGCCATCCAGCGCTTCTTCGGGGAGCCGCCAAACTGGCGGGCATTCACCCTCTTCATGCTGGTCTACCTGCTGATCCTCTGCTGGAGCGTCATCTTCAACGACAAGATGGCCCCCCGGGTGCTGCTGGCCTGCCTGAGCTACATGATGGTGGGGGCGGTGATTGTCTGGCTCATCTGGCGCCATGGCTACCCTGACTATCTGCCCGCTGTGCTGGTGTTCACCGTGGTCAACATCCTGCTCTACGGTTTCAATCTGGTGCGCATGGGGGCCCTGCTCGGCGGCGAGGTGCGGGTCCTGATGGATCAGCATGCGGTCAATGTGCTCCCCTTCCTCTCCATGCTGATGGGCAACTATCTGTCGACCTTCGGGGTGCTGCTGCTCTGTACCCAGTGCCGGGCCCTGGCCCTGCGTCGACAGGCCAGCCAGGATCCCCTGACCGGCCTCCTGAACCGGCGCGGCTTCATGGACCACTGCGTGACGATGGCAAGGCAGGGGGCGCTGGTGGTGCTGGATCTCGACGACTTCAAGCAGATCAACGATCGCCACGGTCACGAGACCGGGGACAGGGTGCTGGAGGCGGTGGGTCGCTATCTTGCCGGCCAGCGGGATCTGGTGGCCAGCCGCTTCGGCGGGGAGGAGTTTGTGCTGCTGTTGCCCGAGCGGGACCCCCTGGCCCAGCAGGCGCGCTGCGAGCAGATCCGCCAGGGGATAGAAACGCTGGGGCTGAAGGGGGTCCGGGTGACGGCCAGCCTGGGGTGGGCGCCCAGCGCCCGCGAATGGCACTTTGACACCCTGTTCAGCCAGGCCGATCGCGCTCTCTATCAGGCCAAGCGGGAGGGCAAGAACCGGATTTGTCAGGGGGCCTGATCCCCCGTCAGGTCATGCCCGGCCGGTGGCCGTCGGCTCCGACCGGACAAAGGCATACCGAGTCAGCCACCTGGTCGCATCAGACCAGAATGGCAGCCTGTCAGCTTGTCAGCGGTGCAGCTCCCCCGCGCGTTCCGGCTGATAGACCACTTCCAGGATCTCCACCTGGATGGTGCGACCGGCCGGCCCCGGCCAGGCGATGCTGTCACCCACCTTGAGCCCCAGCAGGGCGCTGCCCACTGGCGCCAGCACGGAGATCTTCGATTCGTCCCCCTGCACATCCTTCGGATAGACCAGCGTCAGGCAGAAGTCGTTGCCGCTGTTTTGCATCTTGAAGCGCACCGTGCTGTTCATGGTCACCACGTCCGGCGGCATGTCGGCGGGTTCGCGGATCTCGGCGCGATCCAGCTCCTCTTGCAGGGCCAGGTGCTGGGGGTGGTTGCCAAGTAGCTGTTCGATGCGATCCAGATCCAGGCTGGAGATGACGAGATGAGGCTGTTTCATGGGTATTTCCTTATCAATGACTGAAGGGACCAGGATGACGGGCAGACTGGTCGACAAAAAACGGTGCAAGGGTAAAAAGCAGACAGCAAAAGCGATGCCCCCGAGCGACTCGCGCAGCGGGGCGAGGGCGGGGGCTCAGCGGGGTGTGAGCGTACTGGAAAAAATCATGATTGCTTTCATGGAGATACCATAACCATTCTGGGGTGGTTTGGCAATTGGACTGACTTTCTCATCAGGGAGCCTGGTAATCGTACTGGTGCAGGATGCGCGCGAGACTGCCATCCTCCCTCATTTCCTGAATGACCCGGCGCCAGCGCAACGCCTCGCTGCGGGAGAAGCGGGGGCTGGCGGCCAGGTAGAGGGTGCTCTGCTGCAAGGTCTCGCCCCGCACCAGATCCGGGAGCGGCAGACCCGCCCGCTGCTGGTTGTAACGGGCGGTGTTCCAGGCCACCGCCCAGGCCTGGATGCGGCCGCGCGCCAGCTTGCTGGCGTTGCTGACCTCCTCGGTGACCAGCTCCCGGGTAACCCCTGTCAGCGGCTGGATCAGGCTCTGGCTATGGGAGCCACGCATCACGCCAACGGTGAGGCCTGGCAGCGTCTTCATGGAGAGCGGCGTTGGATGGTGACGGCGATGGCTGACCAGCACGAAGGCCTCCTCCAGCAGGGGGGCAATCCAGAGAAACAGTGGTTCGCGCTGGGGGTTTCGGGCCGGGGGCAACAACAGGACATCCGGGCGATGGCTGGCCTGGCTGAGGGCGCGAGCCAGCGGCATCAACTCGATCTCGAGCGGTTCCCCGAGGCGGCGGGCAGCCTCCTCCAGCACCTCGATGGCCATGCCGCTCGGCGCACCCTGCTGGGCGCGGATCACATAGGGGGGAATGTCCGCGGCCACGACGACCACGGCACGGGCCGAAAAGGCGCAGACGATCAGAGGGGAGAGCAGCAGAAGCAGAGTAACAAGGCGCATGGATATTCGGGTCCGGGATGAGTACAGAGAGTGTAACATCCCGTTACGCCATGTCAGCCAGGCGATTGCCGCCTGGGGGGATCAGTCGAAGAAATCCCGCAGATCCAGGGTCTGGTACCCTGCCAGTTGCTGCCAGGGGAGGGTCTTTGGCAGCGGTTTGAGCGTCACCTCCATCCGGTAGCTGCGATAACCGTCGAGGCTTGCCGACTCCACCACCAGGGGCAACTGCCAGCGGCTCGACCAGAGGATGCGGGTACGCTGGCGACCTTCGCGGGTCTCGTACCAGTTTGCCTGGTCGGGGGCGGCCTCATCCAGCGGTGTCATTCCTTCCAACAGGGAAGGGTTGATGAGGTGGCGGATCCGCGCCCACTCCGGCTTGAAGGCCACCTGGCCGTACTCCTCCTGCGGCACCTCCACCAGCTGGTTGTGCCAGGCATCGGCGTAGCGCAACTGGAGTGCGTCTCCCTCGCTGCGGGTGACCCAGCGCGCCGCCATCTGGTGTGTGAAGTGCTTGTGGCCGGGGCGGGCATCGTGGGTGGCGTGATAGGCACGGGCCAGGGGAACGGGAATGAGCCGCTGGCTCCACACCTGGTCACCGACCCGCAGCCACTTCTCCTGCCACTGGCTCTCCCGGGTGATGCCGTCGCTGCCGGTCACCCTGTCCACGTAGCGGATGCGGGCGGCCAGATCGGGCACCTCGTCGGCCAGGAGGGGGAAGGAGAGGGCGCTGCCCAGCAGCCATAAAGAAAGCAGATATTTCATCATCGTCTCTCGCTCGACGGAAAACGGGCCCGGCGCGGTGCCGGGCCCCTTTATCACAGGCCGAGGGCCTCCCTGAGCTTGCCGAACACCCGGGTGTTGTCGAGGGTGCCCTTGAACTGGCTGCTGCCTGCGCCGCCCGCGAACAGCATCACATCGCCGCCGCCGTGAGTCTCGGAGCCGAGCTTGACTCCGGTCTCCTGCAGGTAGTCATCCGCCATCACCTCATCGCTGGTAAGGGTGGGGCGCTGGTCCTGGCGGTTGGGGCCGTTGCCGAATACCAAAGTAGTGAACGGCTTGCCGTCCGCGTCGTTCTGGGTCGAGCCATCGGCGTTCTTGACCAGATCCAGCACCTTGTTGCCCTTGGCGGAATAGCCATTGATGGTCATGGTGTGGTCGTGGTCGGCGGTAACCACGATCAGGGTATCGCTCAAATCCACTTTGCCGAGGGCCGTCTTGACCGCCTCGTCCAGCGCCACCGCATCGGTCAGGGATCGCTTGGCGTTGGTGGCATGCAGAGCGTGGTCGATACGCCCCCCCTCCACCATCAGGAAGTAGCCCTGGCTGTTCTGGCTGAGCAGATCGATCGCCTTGGCGGTCATCTCGGAGAGGGACGGCTGGGTACTGGCCGCCCCCTTGGCGACGCGGTCCAGTTCGTAGTCGAGGTGGGACTTGGTGCTGAACAGCCCCAGCACCTTGCCCGAGTTGACGGCAGAGAGCTCATCCTTGGTGGTGACATAGCGGTAGCCCCGGGCGGTCAGCTCGGCGGTGAGATCCCGGCCGTCGGCCCGGCCGCCCTTGTTGCTGGCGCTGTAGGGCGTCCAGTGGTTGGCGCCGCCCCCCATCAGCACATCGACCCCATCCCCCAGCGCCTGGTTGAAGCCGGCTCCGCCTGGTACCGCCTGCTCGGCGATGGCGTAGGCCGCATCCCGGTGGCAGATATGGGAATAGGTCGCCGCCGGGGTGGCATGGGTGAGCTCAGTGGTCGTGACGGCCCCCACCGACTTGCCCGCCGCCTTGGCCAGCTCGAGAATGGTGGGCACCGGGCTCCCGTTGTCGCTGGTGCAGTTGTTGATGCCCTTGTTGCCGTTGGCATCCTTGGACGGTGCCACTGCCCTGGTGTCGCTGCTCATGGCGATCACCTCGTTGTTCATCTTGACGCCGGTGGTGTAGGCCGCCATGGAGGGGGCGGAGTCCGTGGTCTGGGCATCGTGGGAGAAGGTCTTGATGCGCGCGCTCTGGGGCAGTTTCATCATCTCGAGATCCCCCTCTTCCCCCACCTTGAACAGGCGGGTGGCGGTGAGCACGGTGGGGCCCATGCCGTCACCGATAAAGAGTATGACGTTCTTGGCATCGGCGGCGTGCGCCTTGGAGAGGCCGCCAAGCGTGCCGAGCAGGGCGGTGCAGACCAGCGTCTTTTTCATGGTGATGTTCATCCTGATAATCCCTTACAGCTTGGCCGCAGCCTTGATCTTGCCGAACACGGCGGTGTTGTCGAGAGAGCCGTGGAAGCGCTCCGCCCCCTGGCCGATGGCGCCGAGGAAGACATCGGTACCGCCGTGGGTTTCGTTGCCTATCTCGCCCACCTTGACCACTACCTCCTGGTGATAGTCGTCGGCGGAGGTGGTGGCGTCGTCGAGGGCCGCCACGCTGCTGCGCGGGCCGTCCACCCGGTTGTAGCCGTTGCCAAAGCCGATGATGGTGTAGGGCATGCCATCGCTATCCTTGCTCGGCTCGCCGGTCTCGTAGTTCTTCACCAGCCCGAGCACGCCCGCATTGCCTGCCGTGGTCTTGCCGGTGCGCTTGGCGTACCCGTTGAGCACAAGCGTGTGGTCATGGTCGGCGGTGACCACGATCAGGGTGTTTTTCAGCTCGGGATCGGTTTTCTTCACTTCATTGATGGCGGCCAGGATGGCGTTGTCGAAGGCGAGGGTATCCTGCAGGGCGCGCTTGGCGTTGGTGTCGTGCAGGGCGTGGTCGATACGCCCCCCTTCCACCATTAGGAAGTAGCCCTTCTCTTTGCCCTTGAGCTGCTTGATGGCAGCCAGGGTCATCTGGGCCAGTGACGGCTCGCTGGCGGGCCGGTCCAGGTCATATTTCATGTGGCTTGAGCCAAACAGGCCCAGCAGCGGCTTGCTCGCATCGGCCTGGTTCAGCTCGTCCAGGGTGGCGGCAAACTGATAGCCCTTCGCCTTCATCTCGTCGATGAGGTTGCGGCCATCGGTCCGCTTGCCCTTGTCGGCACTGGGCAGGAAGAAGCTGCTGCCGCCCCCGAGCACCACATCCAGCCCCTCCTTCAGGGCGCTGTTGTAACCGCTGCCCCCCGGCACCATCTGGACGGCGATATCAGCCTCCAGATCCCGGTTGCAGATATGGGCATAGGTGGCGGCCGGGGTGGCGTGGGTGACCCGGGTGGTGGTGACCACGCCGGTGCCACGGCCATCGGCCTTGGCCAGCTCCAGCAGGGTGGTCACCGCTTTGCCGCCGCTCTGGCTGCAATCGCTCTCCTGGGTGGCGTCGCTGTCCATGCTGATGACGCCGTTGTTGCTCTTGACCCCGGTCATGTAGGCCGCCATGGAGGGGGCCGAGTCGGTCACCTGGGCATCGTGGGAGAAGGTCTTGATGAAGGCCGTTTCCGGCAGGGTGTCGATGGTGAGGCTGCCCTCTTCGCCGACGCCATAGATCCGGGAGGCGGTGAGGGTGTTGAGACCCATGCCGTCGCCGAGGAAGAAGATCACGTTCTTGGCGCTGGGTTCCGGGGTGTTGCTGTCGTTGTTGGAGTTGCAGCCGGCGGCCAGGGCGGCGCCTATCATCACTGCAAGTCCTGCCATCTTTCTCATTGGGGTTCGCTCCTTGTGAAACCTGAGCGCAGCCTAGAGGGGGCAGATGACACTTTTAGTGAAGAGAGATGACAATACGGTGAAAGCGCCTTGCAAATGTTATCTTATATCAATGGGTTATGTTGATTGTGTTTTGCCACTCACCTCCCGGTGGCGTGGTGGGCATCCGGCCACCCGGGTGACAACACCCGGCCAGAATAGCCTGTCAAATCGGGGCCGCAGCAGGTAAAATGCGCCCCCTTGCGATGAGTGCCAGCGGTCTGGCGCATCACCACGCACCCGCAACCCCGAGCGCCCGCAGCCCCGAGAGGGGACCGCATGCCAATGAGAGAGTAACGGATATGTCCATCAACTGGTTCCCCGGCCACATGCACAAGGCCCGCAAAGAGATTGCAGAGGTCATGCCCCAGGTCGATGTCATCATCGAGATGCTCGACGCCCGCATCCCCTTCTCCAGCGAGAACCCCCTGGTGCCGGAGCTGCGCGGGGAGACGCCGGTGATCAAGGTGCTCAACAAGGCAGACCTTGCCGACCCCGAGATCACCGCGCTTTGGGTGGCCCACATGGAGCAGGAAAAGGGGATCAAGGCACTGCCCCTGACCCAGCAGGAGCCTACGATGATCAAGCAACTGCTGACCCTGTGCCACGAGATGCTGCCGGAGCGCAACTTCGAGCTGCGCGGGGTGCGAGCCATGATCATGGGCATCCCCAACGTGGGCAAGTCCACCCTGATCAACACCCTGGCGGGGCGCATCATCGCCAAGACCGGCAACGAGGCGGGGGTGACCAAGTCCCAGCAGCGGATCAAGCTCGACAACCACGTCATCCTGACGGACACCCCTGGCTTCCTGTGGCCCAAGCTCAACCCGCCCTCCTGCGGTTATCGACTGGCGATCACGGCGGCCATCAAGGATACCGTCTTCGATTACGCCGACATCGCCATGTTTGCCGCCGATTACTTCATCAAGGCCTATCCGGAGCGCATCAAGGCACGCTACCAGCTGAGCGAGCTGCCGGAGACCGAGATCGAGCTGCTGGATCTCATTGCCCGTCAGCGCGGCTTCATGCGCAAGGGGGGGCTTGCGGATCTGCACAAGGCCTCGGAAATCCTGGTCAATGAATTCCGGTCCGGCATGCTGGGGCGGATCTCCCTGGAGACGCCAGAGATGGTGAGCGTCGAGATAGTGGAAGCCGAGGCCGAGGCTGAGCAGAAAGCCAGGGAGAAGGCGGAGCGGGAAGAGGAGCGCCAGGCCCGGGCTCGTCGCAAGTACGCCAAGAAGCGCCAGCGCTGACCGGCGTTGTGCACGATAGGTTGTGCTTGATAGCAAGAAGAGGCGGCCCTGGGCCGCCTCT
>NZ_JBFOCW010000071.1:24011-50738 GCF_040908005.1 Aeromonas sp. s1(2024)
GGGCCGCCTCTTCTGGTCATGGCGCTCTGGCGTGAGGGAGGCACAGAGTCGATATTCAACCGCCCGCTTCCCCTCATCATGACCAAGGTGTCGGCCAATCAAGGGGATGAGGCTCCCGTCAGGGGAGGGCCGTGCCGCGTTGCCATCACGGTGGGCAGAAAAACCTTGCGACCCGGCCTCAGTGCCGATTGACAAAGGCACAGGCGGTGGCATGATGCGCTCGCATTTTGCCTCTCCCCACGGTTCTATCCATGACCACATACTCCCGCCCGGTGCTGCTCCTGCTCTGTGGCCTGCTGTTGCTGACCCTGGCCATCGCGGTATTGAATACCCTGGTTCCGCTCTGGCTCGCCCATGAGCATCTGCCCACCTGGCAGGTCGGCATGGTCGGCTCCTCCTATTTCACCGGCAACCTGCTGGGAACCCTGCTGGCGGGCAGACTCATCGCCCGCTGCGGCTTCAATCGCAGTTACTACCTGGCCAGTGCGCTCTTTGCCGCAGGCTGCGTCGGGCTCGGCATGACCCTGGCGTTCTGGAGCTGGCTCGCCTGGCGATTCATCGCCGGGGTCGGCTGCGCCATGATCTGGGTGGTGGTGGAGAGCGCGCTGATGTGCAGCGGCAACGCCCGCAATCGAGGGCGCCTGCTGGCCGCCTACATGATGGTCTATTACGTGGGCACCGTGCTTGGGCAACTGCTGGTTAGCAAGGTACCGACGTCGCTGATGGCGGTGCTGCCCTGGGTGACCGCCCTGGTGTTGACGGCCATGCTGCCGCTCTTGTTCACCCGCATCGCCAGTCCGTCAGGCAACCTTCAGGCCAGGACTCCGGTCTGGCCGATGCTGCGCCTGCGTCAGGCGCGTCTGGGGGTGAACGGCTGCATCCTCTCCGGCATCGTGCTGGGGGTGCTTTATGGTCTGATGCCGCTCTATCTGAACCACCAGGGGGTGAGCGACGGGGCCATCGGCTACTGGATGGCGGTGATGGTGAGCGCCGGCATCCTGGGGCAATGGCCGGTGGGGCGTCTGGCGGATCGTTTCGGGCGCCTGCCGGTGCTGCGGGTACAGGTGCTGGTGGTGATCCTGGGGCCATGGCGATGCTCGGCAACGCGGCCATGGGACCGACGCTGTTCATTCTGGGGGCCGCGGGCTTCACGCTCTATCCGGTGGCCATGGCCTGGGCCTGCGAGAAGGTGGAGCAGCATCAACTGGTGGCCATGAACCAGGCGCTGCTGCTGAGCTACACCATCGGCAGCCTGCTCGGGCCGACCCTGACGGCGCTCTTGATGCAGCACTACTCGGATCATCTGCTGTTCATGGTGATTGCCGGGGTCTCCCTGGTCTATCTGCTGATGCTGCTGCGCAAGATGGGCGAGCACCCGACGCCGATGGCCCATGCCTGAGGGCAGACGGCGTCATCATCCCTGTGCACGGATATAGAAGAGGCGACCCAAGGGTCGCCTCTTTTTCGTCATGGGCCGGGCGGTGCCGCTCAACCAAACCGGTGCCTTGCTGCTTCAAAGAGCGAGAGGTGCAGCGGGATCAACTGCTGCCAGTCTCGCCGGTAACCCCCGCCCGGTACGGCGGTGATGGGCAGCCCGTGGCGAAGCGCAGAGTCAAAGACCATGGCATCGCGCTGGCGCACGCCTGAGTCGCTCAGGGAGAGGTAGCCTAGCTCGTCGTCCCGGTGCACATCCACCCCGGCCTGATAGAGGATGAAGTCGGGGGCGTAGAGGCGATGAGCCAGGGCGAGGGCCTGGTTCAGGGTCTCGAGATAGGCGTCGTCCTCTATGCCGCTTGGCAGGGGAAAATCCAGATGGGAGGCCGGCTTGTGGCGGGGGAAGTTGTGTTCTCCGTGCAGGGAGAGGGTGATGATGTCACGGCTGCCCGTGCACAGGGCGGCGCTGCCATCTCCCTGATGGACATCGAGATCCACGATCAGTACCCGCTCGCAGAGTCCCTCGTCCAGGCAGGTTCGTGCCGCGATCACCAGATCGTTGAAGAGGCAGAAGCCGCTGCCAAACCCCCGGTGTGCGTGGTGGTAGCCGCCGGAAATCTGCAGTCCGCAGCCCTGCGCAAGGGCGTGGCGGCTGGCGGCCAGGGTGGCGCCGACCGAGTGCAGGGTACGTTCAATCAGCAGGGGAGACCAGGGAAAGCCGAGCCGGCGAATGGCCCCTTCATCGAGAGTACCGGTGAGGGCGGCCTGTACATAGGCCGCATCGTGCACCTTCTCTATCTGCTCACGGCTGGCAGGGGTGGCCTGTGCCAGCGGATAGTCGAGGGCGACGAGGCGTTCAAACAGCGCCTGGTACTTGGCCAGGGGGAAGCGGTGACGCTCGGGCAGCCTCAAGGCGGAGTAGTGGGGGTGATAGAAGATGCGCAGTGACATGAAGCATCGGCCATGAACGGGTATGAAAAAGGCGCTGTCCCAATTACATGTTGAAAGGCTAACCTTGAAGTAGGTCATCACCCTGAGGGCCTCCATCATGGATACCCAAGCCTTTCAACATCTACTGTCTCTCTTTCCACAGCTCACCATGCGCCAGCGTCGCCTCGCGCAACATGAACTCACTACCCCTCACCCAATCACCTCGCTGGCCGCTCAACTCCCCGCTTGTCGATGTTGCCCTCACTGTCAGGCCGAGGCTACGCAGTTGGCTCCCTGGGGTTGGAGTCGAGGGCTGCGTCGTTATCGCTGCAAGCAGTGTCTGCGCACCAGTTCCGTTCTCACCAAGACGCCTCTGGCTCGACTTCGCAAGGCACAATGCTGGGAAGACTACGCCCAGGCCCTCATCGACGGTCTGACCGTCCGACAGGCTGCCGTCCGCTGCGGAGTCTGTAAAAACACCGCCTTCTTGTGGCGTCACCGCTTCCTGAAAGCCATGGCGAGTCACCAGGCGGCACGGGAAGGGGGTATCGTCGAGGTTGATGAGACCTTCTTCTTGGAGTCGTTTAAAGGGCAACGTGGTTTGCCCCGCCCGGCCCGCCACCGTGGGGGCAAAGGCCGTACCCGAGGCACAGGGCCGGATTACATCCCGGTGATGGTGGTTCAGGACCGGGCTGGTCACCATGCGGATTTTCAGTTGGAGAAAATGAATGCCGAGACGGTGATAGCTGTTTTGACACCCCTTGTCTCGTCAGATGCGGTGTTGTGTAGCGACGGCGCCGGGGTGTATGCCAGTTTCAGCAAAGCGCAGGGAGTGACCCATCAGGTCGTGCGCAATCGTCAAGGCGAGCGTGTGGTTGGCGCGTACCACATCCAGCATGTAAACGGATATCACCGTCGATTGAAAGAGTGGATGGAGCGGTTCCATGGGGTAGCGACCCACTATCTGAGAAATTATCTGGGTTGGCGAAGGATGTTGGAGCGCTACGGGCGGGAAGTGAATGTACCACGTTGCTTGCATGAGGCGCTGGGGCGCCCCATGCAACACGTAATTGGGACATAGCCATGAAAAAGGGGAGCCAGGCTCCCCTCGATGCAGGCGTGCGATGCGCCTTACTGCTGCTGGATCACCCAGATCTGGAAGGCTTTGCGGGTCTCCGCATCGGCCTTGTTGTACCAGCTCTGCAGCTGGGTCAGGGCTTTCGGATTGCTCATGGCCTTGCTCGGGGCCACTTCGGCCGGTGCGCTGGCGGCGGCCATCACGGCGGCGCTGGAGATGGCGACGGTCTTGGGCTGGTTGAAGGCCTTGCCCATATTGATCAGCTCCTGCTGATAGTCGCGGGTCAGCTGGAAGCCACCCACGGTCGGCATGACGAACTGCTCGCTCTCCACTACCTGACCGCTGACCTTGTCTCTGAGAACGACGTTTTGATCCTTGATAAAGAGTCTGGCTTCCTCTTCCTTACGGGGCTTCTTGAAGTCGAGGAAGAGTTGCTGGTTGTCGGCGGCGGTGAAGTTGATCACCAGGGGCTCGGCGGTGACCAGCTTGATCTCGCTGCGGCTGGAGTAGTTGCCCTCGAAGGCGACCACGACCTGGTGTTTGCCGGGCTCCAGGGAGAAGGTGCTGGTCTTGTCGAGCAGCTTGGGATTGATGGACTCACCATCGAGCAACTGCATCACGTAGGGATTCTGTATTTCCAGTTGGCTAGCGGCCAGGGCGCTACCTGCCCACAACAGACCAGCCAGGGCCGGTACCAGAACAGTCAGTTTCATTTCATCTCCTTGAACAGTCAGGCAATTGCCCACTGAAAAATAGGAGGTCATTTTTACAGGTTTGCCCCACAGCGGCAATAGCCGTTTATGGCGCCTTCCGGTGTGCGGGGTGTGGATCCCGCTGCCCCGAGTCCTGCGGGCAGCGTGCTCTTCTATCTTCCTGCCCCCTCCTGACATGAGGGTCAGGGGAGCGCATGGCGGGCGTCAGCCGTGTCACTCGATGCGTCGGGTGAAGGGGGGGAGGGCGTCCAGCAGCCCCTTGCCGTAGCGCTTGGTCAGCAGGCGCCGGTCCAGGATGGTGACCCGCCCCCGATCCGCCTCTTTTCGGATGAGGCGGCCACAGGCCTGGATGAGCTTGCGCGACGCTTCCGGCACCGTCAGTTGCAGGAAGGGGTTGCCGCCGCGCTGCTCTATCCACTCGGCGGTCGCCTCTTCCACGGGGGAGTTGGGCACCGCGAAGGGGAGCTTGGTGATCACCAGGTTGGTGAGGTAGTGGCCGGGCAGATCCAGCCCTTCCGAGAAGCTGCCGGTGCCAAAGAGGATGCTGGCCTGGCCGCCGTCGCACTTCTGTTTGTGCAGGAGGAGCAGGGCGCTGCGGGACGCTTCCCCCTGTACCAGGAGCGACATCCCCTTGGCCCGCAGCCCCACCGCCACCTCGTTCATCTGGCGATAGGAGGAGAAGAGCACCAGGCTGGCCTCCTTGCCTGCCAGCAGGCGGGGCAGGGTATCGATCAACTCCTGGGTGAAGGCGGGGGCACTGGGTTCATGGGCCATCTTGGGCAGATAGAGTTCGGCCTTGTGGTAGTCGAAGGGGGAGCGCAGCCGCAGATAGCGGGTGCCGTCATGCTCCTTGAGCCCCACCTGGTGGCGAAAATAACTGAAGGAGGAGAGGGCGGTGAGGGTCGCCGACACCAGCACGGCCCCGAGACAGCGGGACCAGAGCCACTCCTCCAGCAGATACCCCACCTCGATGGGGGAGGCGTGCAGCCAGATGTCCCCGTCCTCGCTTCTGGCCATCCAGCGGGCGAGGGGGGTCTTGCCGGTGGGAACATGGCGGCTCAGCATCTCCCAGAGGGCGCAGAAGCTCTCGAGCCGTTGCAAGTGAAAACCGCTCTCCGCCAGCAGAGGCTCGGCCTCCTTGCGACGGATGTCGCCATCCTTGAGCGCCTCGCCGATGGCCCCCTGCATTCTGTCCAGCGCCCTCAGTGCCTTCTTGCTCGCCTCCTTGAGGTTTTCCGCCAGCATGGGCAGGGGATCCGGCAGCACCCCATCGGCGAATCTGTGGTGGGGCTCGCCGCCAAAGAGGTGATCATTGCTGGCGAGCCACTGCTCGAGGGCCTTGAGATCCGGCTGGAGAGAGGCCAGGGCATCCTGCAGTTTGAGCTGGGGATCGAGCAGGCTCTCCTTGTTCAGCGTCCTGGCCAGCTTGCCCGCGCTTTGCACCAGCTTTTCCAGCCAGCGGCGGGATCCCTTGATGCTGGCGCTGGCGGCGCCGTGATCCCGGGCGATGGTGGGCAGGTGATGGGCTTCGTCCAGCACATAGATGCACTCGTCCGGCGGCGGCAATATGATGCCGCCCCCCATGGTGAGGTCGGAGAGCAGCAGGGCGTGGTTGACCACCAGCACGTCTGCTGCGTCCATGTCGTTGCGGGCCCGATGGAAGGGGCAGTGCTGATGGTGGCTCAGGGCCTTGTTGCAGGTGTGGCGGTCGGCTGCGATGCGATCCCAGCAAGGGTCTGGAATGGGTTTGGGCCAGTTGTCCCGATCCCCGTCCCACTTGCCTTCGGTGTAGGCCTGCCACAGCCCCTGGTAGCACGCTTTGTCAGCATCCGATGGCTTGTGTTTGCTCAATGCGCCGAAGTCGAGTTCGAAATTGGCCATCTCGCTGCCGTTTGCCGCCTGCTCCAGCAGGTGCTCGCAGCAGTAGCGCTGGCGCCCCTTGACCAGCATGAAACGAAACGGCAGCTCGCTGTGACGGTGATAAAAGGGGAGATCCTTGTGGATGAGCTGCTCCTGCAGGGCCACGGTGGCGGTGGAGATCACCAGCTTCTTCTGGGTCAGCCGTGCCACTGGGATGGCCCCCTGGGCATAGGAGAGGGACTTGCCGATGCCGGTGCCTGCCTCGGCCACCAGGATGCGGCGACTCCTGTCATATTCTCCCGTCAGGGTCTTGGCGATTTCGGCAACCAGGAAATTCTGCTCCTTGCGCGGCACAAAACCGGGTAAACCATCGGCAATCTGGCGATAGGTATTGCGGATGGTGGCTTTGAGGCGAGTCGATAGCATAAAGAAGGTGTGGCCGTGTCGGTGTGGATGGCAACAGGATACCCGCAACAGGCGGCCCGGGTCGAGGCAGGGGAGAAGCAGTCGGGTCAGCCCCGGCTTTGCACATATGTTATGAGGGAACAGGGGGTTGCAATAAACCACCAAAAAAGAGGGATTCAGGCAGAGAGTATCGCTGTAAACGTTTTCCCTGATGGGGCAAACATTGTGAGATTCAGCTCACAAATTTTTCCCTGTGACTATGGTTTTCATAAAAAGTTCCAAGTTTTTTCATTGCGGATTCGAAAACCCGGTGATAGTCTCGGCGGCATAGTGATGCAAAGAACATCGCTAACACAGGGAATAACAAGGACTTAGTGTTTAATTACAGTAGGCATTGGAAACTATGAAAAAGACAATTCTGGCTATTGCTATCCCGGCTCTGTTCGCATCCGCAGCCAACGCTGCTGTCGTTTACGACAAAGACGGCACCTCTTTTGATATCTACGGCCGTGTTCAGGCTAACTACTACGGTGACAGTGATAACCCCAATCCTCTCACTCAAGCTGATACACAGGGTGATGCAGAGCTGATCGGTACCTCCCGTCTGGGTTGGTCCGGTAAAGTTGCGCTGAACAACACCTGGTCCGCTATCGCCAAGACCGAGTGGCAAGTAGCTGCCGAAAACTCTGACGACTCCAAATTTAAGTCTCGTCATATCTATGCTGGTTTTGATGGCACCCAGTACGGCAAGATCATCTTCGGCCAGACCGACACCGCGTTCTACGACGTGCTGGAAGCAACCGATATCTTCAACGAGTGGGGCAGCTACGGTAACTTCTACGACGGTCGTCAAGAAGGCCAGATCATCTACTCCAACAGCTTCGGTGGCTTCAAGGGCAAACTGTCCTACCAGACCAATGACAATGAAGCCGTCAAAGTGGCTGATGTTGGTGGTAACTCCTTCACTACCGAATTCCCTGGCATCAAGCGCAACTACGGTTACGCAGCTGCCGCCGGTTACGACTTTGACTTCGGTCTGGGCCTGAACGCCGGTTATGCTTACTCCGACCTCGAGAGCACCACCAATACCAACACTGGTGAGAAGTCCGAGTGGGCTCTGGGCGCACACTACGCCATCAACGGCTTCTACTTCGCTGGTGTTTACACCGAAGGCGATCTGAAGAACGACACCACTGGCTACAAGGGTGAAGGTCGTGGCTACGAGCTGGCTGCTTCCTATAACGTTGATGCCTGGACCTTCCTGGCTGGTTACAACTTCAAGGAAGGCAAGGACAACACTGCTGGTTCTTCCTACGAAGACATGGTTGACGAAACCCTGCTGGGCGTACAGTACGCTTTCACTTCCAAGCTGAAAGCCTACACCGAGTACAAAATCCAGGGTATCGACAAGATGGACGACGAGTTCACTGTTGCCCTGCAATACAACTTCTAATCTAGCCTCTGCGCTGATTTAGTTGATGAACGGCCAAGCTTGCTTGGCCGTTCTGTTTTTTGGCCCCTTCACTACTTTTCGTCCTCTGGCCCTGCGCCATATCACGTTGTCTTCCTTGCCCCCTTGGTTCTCCTCTGGTAAATCGCTAGATTATTCAATTTGTTGAAGCAGATTGGCCGACAGGGAAGGATGCCTTTGATCGATTTCACCCACCCCGAGTGGCGCACGCTGGCACAGCAGTTGCTGAGCGGCGGCCCCCAGGCTGTTCGCGGTCGTCAATGGCAGCCGCTCATCGGCATGCTTCGGGACAACCAGTTGCTGCTGGCCCTTGGCAATCACCACTATGAGCTCACCCCTGCCGGGCACCGCTATCTGACCCGGGAGCTGATGCTGGCGAAGATGGCCAGTGCCCCGCCGGAACCCGAGGAGTGGCTACAATCCCACGGCTGGCAACTGGGGGAGAGGGTCAACGAGCGGGTGCTGGCGGCCCTGTATCGCAAGGGGGAGGGTCATTTCAGCCCCATCGAGCAGATCGACTTCGAAGACAAGGGGATCCGGCTTTGCACTGATCTGCCCCTTCGTCTGCGGGCCGCACGGCCGTTCAGCCTGTTTCTCAGCGGCGGCACCCTGCTGGATGCCGCCCCCTGGCTCCAGACCCTGGGGGAGGTGGCGCTGCCAGCCCGCACCCTGGCGCAGCTTGGCAAGATCCTCTGGGGAGAGGGGGAGATACAGCGGGTGATCACAACCGATGCCGTCGGCGCTTTCGCCGAGTTGCCACTGCCCGCCGACGCCCTGCTGGTCTGGTATCCTGCCGAGGATCCCGGCACGCTGGAGCCCCTGATCGCTGCCTTGCCGCCCCAGACCCTCTGGAGCCACCTCACCGCCCTGGATCCGGCCGGGGTCGACAGAGTACTGGCATTGGCCCAGCGGTTGGGGAGACCGGCGAGCTGGTGGTTGCCCCGGGATCTGGTGCCCATCAAGGCGGCTTACGGGGCTCCCCTGGGGGATGGTCGGCCCTGGGAGCCGAGCCGTATCCCCCGTGCGCTGCTGGCGCAGTGCAATGATCTGGTGGAGTCGAATCGGGGTCTGTCGGTCGAGGTGTGTGCCCTGGCACCGGATTGGCACGGGATTGGTTGAGGCGGCGCCGAGAAAGCGGTTTTCCCCTATGGAAGGCAGTGGTATAAAGAGCTGACGAAGCGCTCCCTGGACGGGCGCTTTTGTTTGCCAACCTACTTTGCCAGCCAACGAACTCAACGGACTACAGGGAATACCATGTTTGAAAAGGTTGTTGCCGCCCCAGCGGATCCGATCCTGGGCCTGACCGAAGCCTTCCGTGCCGACACTCGCAGCCACAAGATCAATCTGGGGGTCGGTATTTACAAGGATGAGACCGGTGCCACTCCTATCCTTCACTGCGTCAAGCAAGCCGAGCAGAAGCTCTTGACCGACGAGAAGACCAAGAACTACCTCGGTATCGAAGGCAATATCGAATACGGCCGCATCGTGCAGCAACTGCTGTTCGGCCGTGATGCCGCCCTGGTGACCAGCGGCCGCGCCAAGACGGCGCAGGCGCCGGGCGGTACCGGTGCCCTGCGTATCGCCGCCGAGTTCGTGGTACGCAACAATCTCGCCAAGACCATCTGGATCTCCGATCCCACCTGGGCGAACCACGTCAGCGTGTTCCAGGCGGCCGGTTTGACCGTCAAGTGGTACAAGTACTACGACGCCGCCACCAAGGGACTCGACTTCGCCGCCATGCAGGCCTCCCTGTCTGACGCGCAGGCGGGGGATCTGGTGCTGCTGCACGGCTGCTGCCACAACCCGACTGGTATCGACCCCACCACCGAGCAGTGGCGCGCCCTGGCCAGGCAGAGTGCCGCCGCCGGCTGGCTGCCGCTCTTTGACTTCGCCTATCAGGGCTTCGCCCGGGGTATCGAAGAGGATGCCGAAGGCCTTCGCATCTTCGCCGAGTGCCACGACGAGCTGCTGGTGGCGAGCTCCTTCTCCAAGAACTTCGGCCTCTACAACGAGCGGGTCGGCGCCTTCACCCTGGTCTGCGCGACCAAGGCGGTGGCCGACGTCGCCTTCACCCAGGTGAAGACCGTCATTCGTGCCAACTACTCCAACCCGCCGTCACATGGCGCCGCCGTTGTCACCACCGTGGTGAGCGACCCGGCCCTCTATGCGGAGTGGGTGGAAGAAGTGGCCGCCATGCGGGTGCGCATTCGCGAGATGCGCGAGCTGCTGGTGGAGAAGCTGGCCGAGCGGGGGGTGAACCAGGATTTCAGTTTCATCCGCGAACAGAACGGCATGTTCTCCTTCTCCGGTCTCTCCAAGGATCAGGTGGAGCGCCTCAAGAGCGAATTCGCCATCTATATCGTCGGCTCCGGCCGGATCAGCGTGGCAGGCATCACCCGCGCCAACATTGATCCCCTCTGCGACGCCATCGCCAAGGTGTTGTAAGAGAGAAGCATCTGCGCCAAGCGCCTTGCTTCAGCCATAAAAAGCCCGCCGTATCGGCGGGCTTTTTCATTTTCCGGCATCAGCGGCGCCGCTTGCTGCTTCCCAGCAGGGAGCCGAGCACCCCGCGCATCAGCTGGCGTCCCACCTCGTTGCCGAGGGTGCGGGCCACGCTCTTGGCGGCGGTCTGCACCACCCCGTCATGCTGGCCACCACGGGGGCCGGTGCGACCGAACAGGATGCCATTCAAGGCATCCAGCAGACCGCCGCCCTGGTCGGTCTGTGGGGAAGCGGTCTCGTCACCGGCGGCGGGCGATGTCTCTTGAAGTCGCTCGAACGCGGACTCCCTGTCCTCCTGGGTGTCGTATCTGCCGTAGAGCAATGAGCCCTGAATAAGCGCATGGCGCTCGGCCGCGCTCAGGGGGCCGATGCGGCTGGCCGGGGGCGCGATGAAGGCGCGCTCCACCACGCTGGGCCGCCCCTTCTCGTCGAGCAGGGAGATGAGCGCCTCCCCGACCCCCAGTTCAGTGATGGCTCCGGCGGCGTCGAAGGCAGGGTTGGCCCGCAGGGTGTTGGCGGCGATGCGCACCGCCTTCTGATCGCTCGGGGTGAAGGCGCGCAGGGCGTGCTGCACCCGGTTGCCAAGCTGCCCCAGCACGCTGTCGGGGATGTCGGCCGGGCTCTGGGTCACGAAATAGACGCCCACCCCCTTGGAGCGGATGAGGCGCACCACCAGCTCAATTTTCTCCAGCAGCGCCCTGGGCGCATCCTTGAACAGCAGGTGGGCCTCGTCGAAGAAGAACACCAGCACGGGCTTTTCCGGATCCCCTATCTCGGGCAACTGTTCGAACAGCTCGGAGAGCAGCCAGAGCAGGAAGCAGGCATAGAGGCGGCTGGACTGGGTGAGCTTGCCGGCGGCCAGCACATTGATATGGCCGTGGCCCGCCTCGTCGGTCTGCATCAGATCCTGGATGTCCAGCATGGGCTCGCCGAAGAAGTGATCGCCGCCCGCGCTCTCCAGGGTGAGGAGGTTGCGCAGGATGGCGCCGATGGAGGCGGTCGACACATTGCCGTAGCGGGTGGTGAGGGTCTTGGCGTGCTCCCCCGCAAACTGCACCATGGCCCGCAGGTCTTTCAGATCGAGCAACAGCAACCCCTCGTCGTCCGCCACCTTGAACACCAGCTCCAGCACCCCGCTCTGGGTGTCGTTGAGGCCGAGCAGGCGTGCAAGCAACAGAGGCCCCATGTCGGAGACGGTGGCCCGCACCGGGTGGCCCTCTTCGGCGAAGAGATCCCAGAACAGGGTGGGGCTGGCGGCAAAGTCGGGTGCCTGAAGGCCGAGCTGGGCCAGACGGGCATCCAGCTTGGCAGAGGGGGTGCCGGCGGCGCCCAGGCCGCTCAGATCCCCCTTCACATCTGCCAGAAAGACCGGCACGCCGAGGCGGGAAAACCCCTCCGCCAGCACCTGCAGGGTGACTGTCTTGCCGGTGCCGGTGGCCCCGGTGATAAGGCCGTGGCGATTGGCCATGGCGGGGAGCAGGGAGAGGGGGTTGCCATTGGCATGGGCCAGCGTGAGCGGTTCGGCCATGGTGGGCTCCTTGTTTCGAATGGGGGTCGAAAAACAACGGGTTACAAGGAGTGTGGTGGCAGAGGCAGACGATGGCAAGGCACGCCGCCCGAGACAAGGACGGCGTGCTGGCAACCTAGCGGGGGCGGGCCAGTTTGCCCAGTTGCAACAGCAGCAGGGTGAGCAAGGCGCCAGCGGCAGCGCTCAGCACCGCCAGCAGCAGGCTGCCGAGCAGGAAGGGGGGCACCAGGATAGCCGCTTCCTGCTCCAGCCAGTGCAGGGACCAGGTGAGATGGAAGGGGGCTGGCGTCTCGTTCAGCACCAGGCAACCGGTACGATAGGCGTAGAGGTACATGAAGGGGAGTGTCAGCGGGTTGTTGAACCAGACCGCCAAGAGGGCCAGCGGCAGGTTGAAGCTGAAGGCCAGCACCAGGGCGACGGCCACCAGGGAGTGCATGGGCATGGGGACCCAGCTGGCGAACAGCCCGGCCGCCACGGCGCCACAGAGGGCCCGTGTTCCCCCTTGCCAGAGGGCGGGGGTCAGCAGTCGCTCGCCAAAGAGGGCGAACCACTTCTGTTGGCGCAGGGTATCGGGGTCAATCTTGAAGCGGGCCAACCAGCGATTCAGCATGGGCGCGCCACCTTGCGTTTTTGCCACTGGCGCACCGTGCTCAGGCGCCAGCCCGCGCGAACCAGGACATAGCCGACGAGGGCGCTCAGCAGGGCAAGCACCAGGGAGCCCAGCAAGAGCGGCGGGGCCACCGTCTCGAACACCGACACCAGCCAGGCCCAGGTGAAGGTGATCTCGATGTGTTGGGAGGGTTGCCCCAGCAACTGGCAGCCCACCAGATAGGCGCCATAAAACAGCGGTGGCATGGTCAGGGGGTTGGAGAGCCAGACCAGGGCTACCGAGAGGGGCAGGTTGACCCGGCAGGCGATGGCGCCGCCAGCGGCCAGCAGCATCTGGCAGGGGAGGGGAACCCAGGCCATGAAGAGGCCGACCGCACAGGCACCGGCGGCGGAGCGCCGGTTGAGATGCCAGAGGTTGGCATCCAGCAGCAGCTTGCCAAAGAGTCGCAAGTGCTTGTGTTCCTTGAGGGTCGCCGGGTCGGGTAGCCAGCGCTGTATGATTCGTTTGGGCATGTTCTGAACCTTGCTAAATACTTGCTCCATGGATCTGCGTCTGTTGTCGTTTGCCCTGGGGGCAAGCTCCTCACTGCTTTGGCCATGGCTGCCTTCATGGGAATGGGGTGGCCTGATGCTGCTGCTCGCGCTCCCCCTCGCCGGTGGTCGTTGCTGGCGGCTGCTGTTTCTGCTGCTCGGCATCCTCTGGATGCAGGTGAATTTGCACTACCGGCTTGCCTGGCTGGATCAGCTTGGCAAAAAAACGAGCCACATCATAACCGCACACGTGCAAAGTACGGAGTCTTCGGGAGAGAAAGAGGGGGATAAATTTGCGCGCCTGCTGCTGCGCCTCGACACCCTGGACGATCGCCCCCTCATCGTGCCACCCCTGGTGCGGGTCAATGCCTATCAGGTGTTGCCGCCGTTGCCTGCCGGCAGCCGCGTCACCCTGGTGACCTCTCTCAAGCCGGCCCATGGCCTGGCCAACGAAGCGGGGATGGATGGGCGGCGCCTGCTCCTTGGCAAGGGAATCACTGCCACCGGCAACCTGCGCCGGGTCATCGCCCTGGATGCCGTGCCCCCGGGTGTGCGCGATCGCTGGCTGGCGGCGGCGAGTCGCGCCTGGGAGGGGATGGCGCAGGCCCCCCTGCTGGCGGCCCTCACCTTCGGGGAACAGGGAGGGATCACGGATGCCCAGTGGGAACTCTTTCGCGGCAGCGGCCTGACCCACATCATCGCCATCTCGGGCCAGCATATTGCTCTGGTAGCGGTGCTCGGCTGGTGGCTCGGGCGGCTGTTCGGGCTGCGCGGGGCTATCTGCGTGTCACTCCTGTTCGCGGCCACCTACAGCTGGCTGGCGGGGTTTGCGGTGGCCACCGAGCGTGCCCTCATCATGGTGCTGGTGTGGAGCCTGCTGCGCTGGCTAAAGCGGGACTGGCCGAGCCACCGGATCTGGCTGTGGGCCTTCGTGGTGCTGACATTGTGGGACCCTTTCGCCCTCTATTCTGCGGGGTTCTGGCTCTCTTTTCTGGCGGTGGCCCTGCTGTTGCTGGCGAGCCTGCTGCACGATCGCCCCGGCCTGGTGCGGCTGCAACTTCTGCTGCTGCTCGGATTGCTGCCCCTGCAACTGCTGCTGTTCGAGGGGATGGCGCCCCTGGCGTTTCTGCTCAATCTGCTGGCACTGCCGCTGTTCTGCCTTGTCATCATTCCCCTGGCGCTCATCGGCGTGCTGGTGGCCCCCCTCTCCACGTTGCTGGCCCACGGCCTGCTCTGGGTCTCCGCCTTCGGCCTGGAGTGGGTGCTGTGGGGGCTCACGCAGCTGGCGGATCGCCTGCAGCTCTGGTGGCCGGTGCCCGGCTGGCTGATGCCCGCCAGCGCCCTGCTGATCCTGCTGTGGACGGGATGGCACCTGCCGGGAGGGCGCGCCCTGGGGGGGCCGGTGGCGGC
The DNA here is from genome assembly GCF_040908005.1 of Aeromonas sp. s1(2024). NCBI lineage: Bacteria > Pseudomonadati > Pseudomonadota > Gammaproteobacteria > Aeromonadales > Aeromonadaceae > Aeromonas > Aeromonas sp. s1(2024). The sequence goes on from NZ_JBFOCW010000071.1 coordinate 38,483, forward strand.
GGCCCTGCTGCTCGCCCTCTGGCCTGCTCCCGCTTCCTGGCAGGTGAGGGTGCTGGACGTGGGGCAGGGGCTATCGGTGCTCGTCACCCGGGGCGAGCGGGCCATCCTGTTTGATACCGGGGATCGCTACCCAGGGGGCTACAACATGGCGGATGCGGCCATCCTGCCCCTGCTCAACCGACTCGGCATCCGGGTGATCGACACCCTGATCATCAGCCACAGAGACAGGGATCACGCGGGCAACCGGCAGGCTATGCTGCAGAGCATGGCGGTGCGCCGGGAGCTCTCCTCCTTCCCCTTTGCACCGGCTACCCAGGCCTGCCGCCGAGGTCAGCAGTGGCATTGGCAGGGACTGGATGTGCGGGTGCTCTGGCCCCTGGCAGCCGGGGCGGGGCGCAACAACGATAGTTGTGTGGTACAGCTGGACGACGGGCGTCATCGGCTGCTGCTGAGCGGCGACATCGAGCAGCAGGCGGAGCGCCGCCTGCTGGCACTGGCGCTGGAGGAGGTGGAGGGCGCGGGGCTGGCCAGCACCCTGCTGGTGAGCCCGCACCATGGCAGTCGCACCTCCTCCACGGCCCCCTTCGTGGCGGCGGTGAAACCTGCCTTCGTGGTGCACAGCGCAGGCTTCATGAACCAGTGGGGTTTTCCCCGCCCCGAGGTGGTGGCGCGATACCAGGGGGCGCGGCAGTGGGTCACGGGGGAGGCGGGCGCCATCCTGATCGAGCCGGGGGACGCGGGGCTCAGGATCCGGGCCGAGCGGGAGCAGGGGCCCTGGTACCGGCGTGGCGGCCCCTGGTGGCAGCCGCAGGTATGGGGAAGGGAGTGAGGATCCAATGAGCCTGCCCGGCAAGGGGTGGCCTTCATTTGTGACCCGGGTTGTAGCCATCGCGCCAGCGGCGCTTGGTGTAGCTCCAAGGTTTGGCTAGAATAGCCCGTCATTTCCCTTATTAACGGCTATTCATGCAACAAGAAACCTCACAAGAGAGCTGGACCGTCTTCAAGCGCCTGCTCGGTTATGTCCGGGATCGCAAGCTGGGTCTGGTGGGCGGCATCATTGGCATGCTGGGTTACGCGGCCGTGGATACCACCTTCGTCTACTCCATCAAACCGCTCATCGATCAGGGGCTCAACGGCAACGACAGCAGCGTGCTCAAGTGGATGCCCTTCTTCGTCCTCGGCATCGTGGCTCTGCGCGGCTGCGCCGCCTTCCTCTCCAACTACTGCATGGCCTGGGTCGGCAACCACGTGGTGATGCGCCTGCAGCAGCAGGTGTTCAGCCACCTGATGGCCATGCCCATGAGCTTCTTCGACCGCCAGAACACCGGCAACCTGCTCTCCAAGGTGACCTATGACGCCGGTCAGGTGTCGTCCGCCGCGAGCTCGACCCTGGTCTCCCTGGTGCGGGAAGGGGCCACCGTCATCGGCCTGCTGGGCCTGATGTTCTGGCACTCCTGGCAGTTGTCGGTGATCTTCCTGGTGGTGGGGCCCCTGGTCGGGATCCTCATCAGCATCATCAGCCGACGTTTTCGCAAGATAAGCCGCCACATCCAGCAGGCGGTGGGTGACATCACCACCTCCACCGAGCAGATGCTCAAGGGGCACAAAGAGGTGCTGATGTTCGGGGGCCAGGAGGTGGAGGACAAGCGCTTCTACCAGGTGAGCAACCGGATGCGCCAGCAGACCATGAAGATGGTCGCCGCCGACGCCATCGGCAGCCCCATCGTCCAGATGGTGGCCTCCGTGGCCCTTGCGGTCTTCCTCTATGTCGCCACCATCGACAGCGTCAAGGCGACCCTGACCGCGGGCACCTTCACCGTCATGGTCACCTCCATGATGATGCTGCTCAAGCCGCTGAAAAGCCTGACCGACGTGAACAACCAGTTCCAGCGCGGCATCACCGCCTGCCAGAGCCTGTTCGGTCTGCTGGACTCCACTCCGGAGCAGGACACCGGCACTCGCACCCTGGAACGTGCCCGAGGTGAAATCGAGTTTCGCAACGTCACCTTCACCTACCCGACCAAGGAGACACCGGCGCTGCGCAACATCAGCTTCAAGGTGGAGGCGGGCAAATCGGTGGCCCTGGTGGGTCGTTCCGGCTCCGGCAAGAGCACCATCGCGAGCCTCCTGACCCGCTTCTATGACATCGAAGAGGGGGAAATTCTGCTGGATGGCGTCAACATCCGCGAATACCGCCTGAGCGAGCTGCGCAAGCAGTACGCCCTGGTCTCCCAGCACGTGCACCTCTTCAACGACTCCGTGGCCAACAACATCGCCTACGCGGCGGAAGAGAAGTACAGCCGCGACGAGATCAAGCAGGCGGCCCGCATCGCCCATGCGGACGACTTCGTCAGCAAGATGCCGGAAGGCTATGACACCGTCATCGGCGAGAACGGCGCCTCCCTCTCCGGCGGCCAGCGCCAGCGCATCGCCATCGCCCGCGCCCTGTTGCGGGACTCCCCGGTGCTGCTGCTGGACGAAGCTACCTCGGCCCTGGACACCGAGTCCGAGCGTCACATCCAGGCGGCCATCGACGAGCTGTGCAAGGCGCGCACTTCCCTCGTGATCGCCCACCGCCTCTCCACCATCGAGAAGGCGGACGAGATCCTGGTGATCGACGAGGGACACATCGTCGAGCGCGGCAACCACCAAACCCTGATGGACATGCATGGTACTTATGCCCAGCTGCGGGCCATTCAGTTTGGTAATACAGCCACGGGTAACAAGGGCTGATGCTGGCCAGACTCTGGTACGGGAACAGCCTCTGGCGCTGGGGGCTGGCCCCCTTCGCCCTGCTGTTTGCCCTGATCAGCGGTGTCCGCCGTCTGGGGTATCGCCGAGGCTGGTTCAGCGCCTATCGGGCCACCCTGCCGGTGGTGGTGGTGGGCAATCTCTCGGTGGGGGGCAACGGCAAGACCCCGGTGGTGGTCTGGCTGGTGGAACAACTCCAGGCCCGGGGCTGGCGCCCAGGCGTGGTCAGCCGCGGCTATGGCGGCAAGGCGCCCCATTACCCTTATCGACTGGATGAGAGCAGTACCCCGGCCGAGGCCGGGGATGAGCCCGTGCTCATCGCAAGGCGCTGCGGTTGCCCCGTGGCGGTGGCCCCCAGACGGGCCGATGCTGTGCGGTTGCTGGAGCAAAGCGGTGAGGTGGACATCATCGTGACCGACGACGGCCTGCAGCACTATGCCCTGGCCCGTGACATCGAACTGGTGGTGGTGGACGGTGCGCGCCGCTTTGGCAATGGCTGTCTGCTGCCCATGGGGCCGCTGCGCGAGCCCACGACCCGCCTCAAGCGGGTGGACGCCATCATCTGCAACGGCGGCGAACCCGCCCGTGGCGAGTACGCCATGCGCCTGGTGCCGGATACCCTGCGCCGGGTGTGCGACGATGCGCCTCTCACGGCCCCCCTCTCGGGGCCGGTGGATGCCCTGGCGGGCATCGGCCATCCCCCCCGTTTCTTCGCCACCCTGACCGCCCTTGGTTATGAGCTGGTGCAGAGCGTCGGCTACGGGGATCACCAGGCGTTCGACGCCGCCGAGCTGCTGGCCCGCTTCGGCCAGCGCCCCTTGCTGATGACCGAGAAGGATGCGGTCAAGTGCCGCCCCTTCGCCCCGGACAACTGGTGGTATCTGCCGGTCAGCGCCGAGCTGCCCGATGCCCTGGGGGAGGCGCTGCTGCGCACCCTGGGCCCGCAGCCCGGAAGAGGGGACGGGCACCAGGCGCCCTGACGGGGCGCCACCGGATTGGAACAGACGGCCAGCGCCCGGACTCGGGGGCTGGCCCTGCACATTGACATGCCAGGCAAGATCGCCTGTGGGAAATCGTTAAAGGAGTTTCGTTGTGGCACTGGATATTAAACTGCTCGACATCATCGCCTGCCCGGTCTGCAAGGGGAAACTGCACTATCAGGCTCACGCGGGTTCCCAGGAGCTGATCTGCCGCTTCGACAGGCTGGCCTACCCGATGGAGGAGGGGATCCCCGTCCTGCTGGAGAACCGGGCCCGCCACCTGGCGCTGGAAGAGCTGAAGCCATGAGTTTCGTCGTCGTCATTCCGGCCCGCTACGCTTCCACCCGGCTGCCGGGCAAGCCGCTGGCGGACATCCACGGCAAGCCCATGGTGCAGCACGTGGTGGAGAAGGCCCTGCAATCCGGCGCCGATCGGGTGATCGTCGCGACCGACGATGAGCGGGTGCAGCAGGCGCTGGCGCCGTTTGCCGCACAGGCCGGCTTCGAGGTGTGCATGACCTCACCGGGTCACCAGTCCGGTACCGAGCGTCTGGCCGAGGTGAGCCGTCACTACGGTTTTGCCGCCGATACCATAGTGGTCAACGTGCAGGGAGATGAGCCCCTCATCCCGCCGTCCATCATTCGTCAGGTGGCGGACAACCTGGCCGCCGCCAGCGCCCCCATGGCCACTCTGTCGGTGCCGATCGTGGATGCCGAAGAGGCGTTCAACCCGAATGCCGTCAAGGTGGTGACCGACAAGGATGGCTACGCCCTCTACTTCAGTCGCGCCTCCATCCCCTGGGATCGGGATGCGTTCGCCAGGAGCCGCGAGCAGATAGGCCCCCATTACCAGCGCCACATCGGCATCTACGCCTATCGCGCCGGTTTCATCCAGCATTACGTGGACTGGGCACCGAGTCAGCTCGAGCAAGTAGAGGCGCTGGAGCAGCTGCGGGTGCTCTGGTACGGGGAGAAGATCCACGTCGCCCAGGCCCTGGAGGCACCGCCGGTCGGGGTGGATACCCAGGCCGATCTCGACAAGGTGCGTGCGCTGCTGGCTGGTTGAGGCTGGCGGAACGGCTTTGATGCAAAACGGCGCCCCAGGGCGCCGTTTTTTAATTGGTTCTTTGTATAGTAATTTGATTTAAAAAGGATTTTACGAGCAATTTCAAACTTTTCCCGGCCATGGTTTGCCAAATCATCGAGTTTGGTTATGATGCAAGACGCCGTGTTAACCCTAACTGGCATATAACGAGATAAAAAACGGGGTGTTTGGGTGATTAATGTATTCCTGGTCGATGATCATGAGTTGGTGCGTACAGGGATAAGACGCATTTTGGAAGACGTCCGCGGGATCAAGGTGGTGGGCGAGGCGCAGAGCGGGGAGACCGCGGTGGCCTTCTGTAGGCAACATCACCCCGATGTGATCCTGATGGACATGAACATGCCGGGCATCGGCGGTCTGGAAGCGACCCGCAAGATCCTGCGGATCCGCCCCGATGTGCGCATCATAGTGCTGACCATTCATTCAGAAAATCCGTTCCCCACCAAGGTGATGCAGGCGGGGGCCGCCGGGTATCTCACCAAGGGGGCCGCGCCGGACGAGATGATCCACGCCATTCGCCTGGTGCACTCCGGTCAGCGTTACATCTCCCCGGAGATCGCCCAGCAGATGGCCCTGAGCCAGTTCGCCTCCGCCGACGAGAACCCCTTCAAGTCCCTCTCCGAGCGGGAGCTGCAGATCATGATGATGATCACCAAGGGGCAGAAGGTGACCGACATCTCCGAGCAACTCAACCTGAGCCCGAAGACGGTCAACAGCTACCGCTACCGCCTGTTCAGCAAGCTGGGGATCAACGGTGACGTGGAGCTGACCCATCTGGCCATTCGTTATGGCATGCTGGATGCCGATACCCTGTAACGGGGGCGTGTGGACACCAAAGGCGGCACCGGCCGCCTTTTGCTTTTTGCAGGCTGTGGGCAGTATGCTCTCCCCGTCTTTTTGCATTCATCCGTTGAGTCGAGTTGCCGATGACCCTCTCTCCCGAGCCCCATTTTGACAGCAAGGCATTCCTGAGTGCCGTCACCCACCAGAGCGGTGTTTACCGCATGTACGACAGCGGCGGCACCGTCATCTACGTGGGCAAGGCCAAGGATCTCAAGAAACGGCTCGCCTCCTACTTTCGGGCCAACGTCGACAGCATCAAGACCCGCACCCTGGTGCGCCAGATTGCCGATGTGCAGGTAACGGTCACCCACACCGAGACCGAGGCGCTGATCCTCGAGCACAACCTCATCAAGCAGTACCAGCCCCGCTACAACGTGCTGCTGCGGGATGACAAGTCCTACCCCTGGATCATCATCACCGACCATCGGCACCCGCGCATCGGCGTCCATCGCGGCGCCCGCAAGGTGAAGGGGGAGTATTTCGGCCCTTACCCCTCCGGCGGCGCGGTACGCGAGAGCCTGCACCTGATGCAGAAGATCTTCCCGGTGCGCCAGTGCGAGGATGCGGTCTATGCCAACCGTACCCGCCCCTGCCTGCTCTACCAGCTCAAGCGCTGCGCCGGCCCCTGTGTGGCGGGGCTGGTGAGCGAGGCCGAGTATGCCCAGCAGGTGGCGCTGGCCAAGCTGTTCCTCGCGGGCAAGAACCAGCAGGTGATAGGGGAACTGGTGGGCAAGATGGAGTCCGCCAGCGGCGATCTGCGCTTCGAGGAGGCGGCCCGCTACCGGGATCAGATCCAGGCCCTGCGCCGGGTCACCGAGCAGCAGTCGGTGAGCGGCAACGTGCTGGACGAGCTCGACGTGGTGGGGGTGGCCTTCGAGCAGGGGACCGCCTGCATCCACGTGCTCTTCATCCGCCAGGGCAAGGTGCTGGGATCGCGCAGCTACTTCCCGAAAGTGCCGGCCGATACCCCGCTTGACGAGGTGGTGCAATCCTTCCTGCTGCAGTTCTATCTGTCGGGGCAGGGGGGACGGCAGATCCCGAGCGAGGTGCTGCTGGACGTGGCGCTGGAGGATGAGAGCGTCATCGCCGACACCCTGAGCCAGACCGCCGGCTACAAGGTGCGGGTGGTGAGCCGGACGCGCAGCGAACGGGCCCGCTTCATCAAGCTCGCCTCCATCAATGCCCAGACCGCGCTGCGCTCGCGCCTCGCCCACAAGAGCACCATCACCGCCCGTTACGATCAGCTGGAGGAGCTGCTGGAGCTCGAGACCCCCATCGCCCGCATGGAATGTTTCGATATCTCCCACACCATGGGGGAGCGCACCGTGGCCTCCTGCGTGGTGTTCAACCGGGAGGGGCCGCTCTCCTCGGAATACCGCCGCTTCAACATCGACGGTATCACCGGCGGGGATGACTACGCCGCCATGGAGCAGGCGCTGGAGCGTCGCTTTGGCAAGCAGCAGGAGCCGGACAAGGTGCCGGATGTGCTGTTCATCGACGGCGGTCTCGGCCAGTTGCGCCGCGCGGAGGAGATCCTGGCGCGCCAGCTGGAGTTTCTCGGCGGCAAATACCCGCTGCTGGTGGGCATCGCCAAGGGGGTGACCCGCAAGGCGGGGCTGGAGACCCTGATCCTGGGGGACAGCCACGAAGAGCTGCATTTGCCGGCGGACATGCCCGCCTTGCACCTCATCCAGCACATTCGCGACGAATCCCATCGCTTTGCCATCACGGGCCACCGGGCCAGGCGGGCAAAGGCCCGCACCACCAGTACCCTGGAAGAGATTCCCGGGGTGGGGCCGAAACGGCGGCAGGCGCTGCTCAAATACCTGGGGGGTTTGCAGGAGGTGAAAAAAGCCGGGGTGGACGAGCTCGCCAAGGTGCCCGGCATCAGCCAGGAGCTGGCCCAGTCCATCCACGACGCATTGCACTCGCTCTAGCGCTGCCTTTGGTGTGAAGGAGGTCACGCCAGGGGGCATCAGGGCGTGCCGCCTGCGCACAAGAGCCGTGACGCAGGGGGCTCCCAAATGCCATAATGACCGGCATCCTGAGGTTATTGATGGATTAATGGACCAAGGCGGGCGCCAGTTCGGTTGCATCCGCGATCGGCTTGGGGCTACCATGTAGCGGCATACAAGAAGTGGCTGAAAATAATGACAAATATTCCTAACCTGCTGACGTTCTTTCGGATTTTGCTCATCCCCGTCTTCGTCATCCTGTTCTACCTTCCCTATCAGTGGTCCTACATGGCGGCGGCCATCGTCTTTATCCTGGCGGCCGCAACCGACTGGTTTGACGGCTATCTTGCCCGCAAGCTGAACCAGTCCACCGCCTTTGGCGCCTTCCTCGATCCGGTGGCCGACAAGATCATGGTAGCGGCGGCCCTGGTGGTCATCGTCGAGCACTACAACACCGTCTGGGTCACCATCCCCGCCATGACCATGATTGGCCGGGAGATTATCATCTCCGCCCTGCGTGAATGGATGGCCGAGCTTGGCAAGCGCTCCTCGGTGGCGGTCAGCTGGATTGGCAAATGGAAGACCATGATCCAGATGGTGTCGCTCACCGGCCTCATCTGGCAATACGACATCTGGATGGTGTGGCTCGCCTATGTGCTGCTCTACGTGGCCACCGTGCTCACCTTCTGGTCCATGTTCCAGTACATGAAGGCTGCCTGGGGCGATCTGAGCTACCACTCCCGGTTCTAGTCCCGACGGGAAGATGGCCGTTTCTCTGCCACTGGCGCCGAGAAACGGCCATGAGCTGCAAAAGTGTGGGAAAAGGGTAAAAAACACCCGAACGATCAGCGTATTAAATGTTTTTTGTTGACTGGGCGGGGAACATCGCTAGAATGCGTTCTCACAGTCAGGCAGTCAGCCAGACCGATGCGGGAATAGCTCAGTTGGTAGAGCACGACCTTGCCAAGGTCGGGGTCGCGAGTTCGAGTCTCGTTTCCCGCTCCAAATTCAGACAATAGAGAGTTCCTCTCTTTTGCATGGCGCGTTAGCAAAGCGGTTATGCAGCGGATTGCAAATCCGTTTAGTCCGGTTCGACTCCGGAACGTGCCTCCATATTGACAAGCCCGCCACGCGAGCTTGATACCGATTGCGGTGCCCGAGTGGTGAAATCGGTAGACACAAGGGATTTAAAATCCCTCGACGTTCGCGTCGTGCCGGTTCGATTCCGGCCTCGGGCACCATTAAAATTGAAGAAAAAAGCCTTACAGATTAAACAGATACGACGCTTCATTGCGTCGTTTTTGTTTTACCCCCCCAGAATTTCTTTCCCACTTTTGCTGAATTGGCCATTTCCTGTCCAGGTGACTTGTTGCTCCCTGTGATTTGCTGTAATCGGTTGGCTGAGTGCTCCGACATAGGCAAGCAGATGTGTCTTGACACTGCGCCGAGGTTGTCTAGGGATGGTCTTTGGTACTGAAGCTAGCGCGGCTTGTTATGGCGCCTGGGCCTCGCGTTTCGTTGGCCAGCAAACAGATTTGAATCCTATGGTTGTATTCATTTTCCCGGGCTGGTCTTGTGGACAAGTTCGGCAATCCAGTCAGCAAATGCACGCACGGCAGGAGACAGAAAACGCTGATGGGGATAAAGCAATGTGACTGGCACCGATGGCGGTTGCCAATCTGCTAGCACCTCGATGAGCCTTCCTGCCTGCAGGTGCTCCAGTACAACATTCTCGGCAAGCTGGATGAGGCCAAAGCCATCGAGGCACATCTTGATATAAAGCCCCGTGTCATTGACGGCTGCGGTGCCGCTCACAGTAACCGATAGAGTCTCTTTACCGCGGACAAAGCGCATTTCGTTTGCATGCCTGGCGAGGCCCGAAAAGTAGTGGACCGCCTGGTGCATAGACAGTTCTTCAGGGGACTGGGGAACACCGTTTTCGTGAAGGTATTCAGGCGAGGCGCAGGTTACCCACCGAAACCGGCCAAGGGGACGAGCAACAAGGGTGGAGTTATTCAGCTCTCCTGTTCTGATCACGCAGTCCACACCTTCCTGAACAAGATCAACCTGCCGGTCACTCACACCTATCATCAGGTAGATATCTGGATAACGTTGGTGAAAGTCTCTGAGATTCGGCATGACGATGGAATGTGCTATCCCGCTCGGCATATCAACCCGCAAACGCCCCTGTGGCCGCTTGATAGCCTCCGTCAGGCTGGACTCGGCATGTTCAATCAATGAGAGTATTTCCCTGCACTGGCCAAGATACTGCAGGCCTTCAGGGGTGAGGTTCACCCGCCTCGTTGTTCTGTTCAGCAGGCGCACCTGCAGGTATTTTTCGAGGTTTTTAATCGTACTGCTGACTGTCGAGGAAGGCAGTGAGAGGGTCTCTGCTGCCTGCACGAAGCTTCCGGTCTCAGCAACCCGCATAAAGATCTGCATAGCCTGAATACGATCCACAGCCCTTCTCCCTTGAGACGATAACTCTACCGATAGTTCCCATGATTATTCGAAAATCATGAATTATTAAAACAGTTTGGTCATCTTTTTCAGGGTAATAGAGTGCCGTATCTTTTTGCCATTGGCTAGAAAAGAGGCTCTTGAAATGACCGGATACGTTAGAAATATTGTTAATAATCAAGATGTAATACCAGATTCAATCTTGATCAAGGGGGCCACGATCCTCAGCATGGATGAGAGCGTGGGTAACATTGAACGTGGAGACATTCTGATCAGTGGATCAACCATTACGGCCATAGGCGAGGATCTGGAGGCGAATGGTGCCCGTATCATCAATGCTACGAACATGATCGCCATGCCTGGGATGGTGGATTCTCATCGCCACTCCTGGGAGGGACAACTGCGCCGCATCAATCCGAATGCCACTTGTCTGGAAGACTACAGCAACGCCACGCACTTCTCTTTCGCCAAGTACTATCGCCCTGCCGATATGTATATCGGCAACCTGCTGACGGCACTGGGCTGCATTGATGCAGGCATCACCACCGTCATTGACAATTCTCATAACAGCCGCACCGCAGCCCATTCGGACGCCGCCGTCGAGGCCCTGCTGGATGCAGGGATCCGTGCCATACACGCCTCCGGCGCACCGGTATCGGGGGAATGGGACAAGGCTCATTGGCCGGGTAACTGGCAACGCCTGCAAGAGAAATATTTCAAGGACAACCCAGAGAGCCTGGTTTCCCTTGCTGTCATGGCCCAGCTGGAGCCTGCATTGTGGGCCGAGGCTCGCAGGCTGGGACTGCCGATCGTCACGGAATTCTTTGGTTCTTTTATGGCGTCTGAGCTGGAGTCACTGCATCGGCGCGGTCTGCTCGGCCCGGACAATATTTTCAATCACTGTACGTCACTGCCAGATGAGGGATGGAAGATCCTGCGAGAAGCCGGTGTCCGGGTGAATGTCTGCCCGCGCTCCGATGCGCACTATGGCATCGAGGACGGTATGTTTGCCATCCAGGCGGCGCAGCGTCATGGCATCAACCCTGGCCTCAGCGTCGACAATGAAACCTCTTACAGCACTGATATGTTTATGGAAATGCGCGTGGCATTTTACCTGCAACGGGTGATGGGCATGCATCAGCAGCACTGCTGCGGCTCCGACCACTCGCTGACCACGCTGCCGGCTGCCCAACTTCTCAAATCGGCGACTGTCGATGGTGCTGCCTGTGCAGGGCTGCTGGACAAGGTAGGGAGCCTGACGCCAGGAAAACAGGCGGATCTCATTCTGATCAATGTTGGCGATATCAACCTCTACCCGTCCGGCAATGCCTTTGGCACCGTGGTGCATGCGACAGAGCGCAGCAACATTGATACCGTCATTATTGGCGGGCGCATCGTCAAGCAGCATGGCAAGGTGCTTGGCGTAGACAGCACGCGCCTTCGCGCCGCCATTGATGAGTCCCGTGAGCATCTGTTTGCCGCCGCCGGGTATGAGCCTGACATTTTTGCTGACGCCTTCCTGCCGCTGGCACAGGCACACTGACAGGTATGCAACCCATGAGCACACTGTATTACGTCATCGCTTTTGCCGCAGGTCTCGGGATCACGCTGCAGACAACTCTGAATAGCCAGCTGGCACGAGGACTCGGGGGCGATTCGGTCACCGCCGCATTGTTCTCCTTCGCGGCCGGTGCATTCAGCCTCGGGGTCTTCTCGCTGCTGCGTGGCGGATTATTCACCTCGCTTGCGGCCATTCCATCACAGCCTCTGTGGAGTCTGGCTGGCGGCCTGATCGGTGCTTGCGCGCTGTTCAGCTATGTCGTGCTCGCACCGAAAATCGGGTTGTCAGCCCTGCTTGGGTTGGCCATCGTCGGACAGTTGCTCTCATCCCAGGTCATCGACCATTTCGGTCTGCTTGGCACCATCCAGCGTCCGGTATCTTTGATAAAGCTGGGTGGAATGTTGGTCATGCTGACCGGGCTCGTCATCATGCTGTTCGGTGATCGGTTAGCTGAGCGCCTTATGCACTGATGAAGCGGCCTTCTGATGTTTTGACCTTCACGAACGTCTGCCCCGGGGCAGGCGTTCTGCTGATGGGGTTTGCATCCCGGCTCAGTTCCATGACCTGAATAGGGGGACACAAAGAGGCTCGCCTGACCTGGT
>NZ_JBFOCW010000072.1:0-1657 GCF_040908005.1 Aeromonas sp. s1(2024)
TCTCCACCGACTTGCCGCTCACCATCAAGGATGGCCATGCGCCGCACTTCGTGGCGGGCAGCGGGGTGAGCCTGGATGAGCGTGGGCTCGACGGCAGCAATACTCTGACCGGCACCGGCCACTTCCAGGTCAATGCGGGCTCGGATCGGGTGAGCGAGGTGTCGTTTGCCGACATCAGCGAGCAGCCGGCCCTGACCGCCCTGGGCCAGAGCGTCAAATACGAGCTGGTCGACGGCGATGCCAGCATCCCGGGCAACCAGGTGCTGAAAGGTTATGTGGAAGTCAATGGCCAGCGCGTCGAGGTGCTTCAGGTCGAACTGGTGGGCAAGCTGGACAACGCCGCCAGCAACGGCTTTGACTACAAGGTGACCCTCTATCAGGGGGTTCACCAGAGCGGTGGCACTGCGACCGACCTGCCGTTCAAGCTCAACATCGTCGACAGCGACAAGGGCAGCGGCAACAACGACAGCACCACGGGCACCCTCAACATCCGCATTTCGGAAGGGGCCAACCCGACCCTCACCCTGACCGGCGTGACGGTGAGTGAAGGGCGCTTCGATGGTGCCGCCAACAACCAGACCGGCGATGATCAGCATGCCACCGGCACCCTGAGCATCACGGCGGACTCCGATCCCGTGGTGGACGTGCGGCTGACCCTCTCGGGCCAAGTCGTGGATGGGAGTGGCAAGGCCATCACCCACAATGGCGAGACCCTCACCTGGCAAGAGGTGGCGGGCAGCAACGGCCACGGCTTCCAGGCTCTGACCGCGAGCGGCACCCTGGTGCTGACGGTGACCCTGCCGAGCGTGCCAGGGCGCATCGAAGCCCACACCCAGGCAACCCTCGATTACCAGGTGACGGTACACACCAACCTGGATCACGGGGCGGATGACAAGCTCAACCTGAGCCTGCCGGTGAAGGTGACCGACAGCGATGGCAGCGTGATCACCGGCAGCGCCACGGCGGTGATCACCGATGCCGCCGATCCTCATCTTGGCATCGACAGCGGGGTCACTTTGCAGGAAGGGGCCTCTGGCCAGACCCTGGATGGCCAGCTGCCGGTGAGCGTGGGCAGCGATCGCCTGGTGTCGCTCAACTTCGAGGCGAACCAGCCTGGCCTCAACGCCCTCACCAGCGGCGGCCAGCCGACCCACTATCAGGTCAACGGCAACGTCATCACCCTGCTGGATGCGGGTGGCAAGACCATTCTGACCGTGACCCTGGGGCTGGATGGGAAGTACCAGGTGGTGCTCGACGGCGTGCTGGATCAACCGGTCAGCACCAACAGCGTCAACCTGGGGTTGCAGGTGCAAGGCACCGATTTTGACGGGGACAAGAGCAACCTTGGCACCCTCAATATCCATATCACCGACGGCGTGCTGCCCCAGGTCGACCCCGTCTCCCTCACCCTGGTGGAGGACAGCGACTGGGGCGCGGCCCAGACCCTCACCGGGGATCTGGCCATCACCGCCGGGGCCGATCCCCTGGTCAACATCGCATTCGATGCCAGCCAGCCCGGCCTGCAGGGGCTCACCAGCGGCGGCCAGCCCGTGGTCATCAGTGTCAGCGGCAACAGCATCAGCGGCACCGTCAACGGCCAGAACGTCTTCACGTTGACGCTGGATCAGAACGGTCACTACGTCTTCACCCTGAACCA
>NZ_JBFOCW010000073.1:0-51295 GCF_040908005.1 Aeromonas sp. s1(2024)
CCGTCAAAATCGGTGCCTTGCACCTGCAACCCCAGGTTGACGCTGTTGGTGCTGACCGGTTGATCCAGCACGCCGTCGAGCACCACCTGGTACTTGCCATCCAGCCCCAGGGTCACGGTCAGAATGGTCTTGCCGCCCGCATCCAGCAGGGTGATGACGTTGCCGTTGACCTGATAGTGGGTCGGCTGGCCGCCGCTGGTGAGGCCATTCAGGCCAGGCTGGCTCGCCTCGAAGTTGAGCGACACCAGGCGATCGCTGCCCACGCTCACCGGCAACTGGCCATCCAGGGTCTGGCCTGAGGCCCCTTCCTGCAAGGTGACCCCGCTGTCGATGCCAAGGCGGGGATCCACACCGTCGCTGATGGAGACAACCAGATCGGCGCGGGTCTCGTCGCCGTCGATCTCCTTGGCGGAAACGGTGAGCCCGAGGGAGAGCTGGTCGCTGCCCTGGTGATCCAGAGGCCCATTGAGGGAGACGGTGACATTGCCGTCGATATCACTGCCATGTTGGCTGGCGGTCAGCTCGGCCTTCAGCACCTCGACCCGCTTGCCATTGCCATCCAGGTAATAACCCGTCAGCAGGCGATCACCGGTGAATTCGAAGGTCAAGGCGTGGCCGTCGCTGCTGATACCGCTGCCGTTGAGACGGGCCAGGGTTGCACTCTGATCCGCGAAGACGGCACTTGTTGCCACCAAGGGATCGGACTGATGGCCCACCACGAACTGGCTCTGTCCCACCACCGCCGCCGGATTGGTGAAATCATCCTCCGTGAGGCTGATGGGGGCGATGGTGAAGTCCGGCGGTGTGCTGTCCACCAGGTTGACGGTGAGATTGGCGCTCACCCGATCCCCGTCGCTGTCGCGGTACTCCAGGGCAAAGGGCAGGCTCAGGCTATCCTGGCCGTGATCCAGGCTCTGGTTCCAGACGATGCGATAGCTGCCGTCGTTGGCCAGGGTCAGGGTGAAGACGGTCACGCCCCCTGCGCTGGCGGTGAAAGTCTGGCCGCTGACCTGGTAGGCGAGCGCCGTCCCGTGGCTGGTCAAGCCAAGCTGATTGAGGGCACCTTGATCGGCGGCAAAACTCACCTGCAGGTTGCCATCAAGCCCGGCTCCGGTGTGCAGGGATCCGGTGGCACTCACCGGTCCCTTGGCGAGATCCGCCTCGGAGAGGGTAAGCACGTCGCTCTGACCGATGAGAGGAGCCCCGTCGATCACCCGGTTGCCCGCCAGATCCGTCACCTCGGCGCGTACCTCGTAGGGGCCCTGGATGCTGGAGAGATCCAGGCCTCCCAGTTGCCAGCGGCCGTCACTGCCCACCAGGGCACTGCCGCTGAAGAGGGTCTGGCCATTCTGGCCAACCAGGGTGATGGTCACCCGCTGCCCCGCCTCCACGTCCGTGGTACTGCCGCTCAGGGTGACCTTGTCATGGCCGAGAATGCTGTCGGTATCGAGATCGTCGATGTCGATGGCGGCACGGGTATCCACCGTCACCGTCAGGGTGTCACTGGCCCGGTTGCCCGCGATGTCCACCGCATCGACGCGAAAATCATGGGGGCCATCGGCCAGGGTATCGGGGATCTGATATTGCCAGTTGCCGTTGCCATCCACGGTGAGCACGGCCATCACCTTGCCTTCCAGGGTCAGGGTAACGGTAGCGCCAGGCTCCCCCTTCCCTTGCAGAAGTGGTGTGGTGTCGCGGGTCAGATCATCGGTCTGGCTGGTGCCGGTGTCGCTCTCGTCCGCCAAATCCAGGGTAATGGTGGTGATGGTGTCGAGCAGGGTCTGGCCGGTGTCGCTGGCCCGGTTGCCGGCTGCATCCTGGGTATCGGCCTGGATGGTCAGGGGGCCGTCCACCAGCTTGCCGGTGACGTCGCCGAAGTTTGCCTCCCAGACGAAGCCGGGCAGCACCACTGTGGTGGTGGTCAGGCGATTGCCATCTTGGTCTATCAGGGTGACGGTGACGGTCTGGCCGACTTCCACGTCCTCGACAAAGCCGCGAATGATGACGCCGGTCGCCTCGTCGGCATTGATGATGTTGTCGTCGGTCTGGGGTTCTGTGATGGTGATGGCTGCCAGCAGATCCTGATCTTCGGCATAGAGCAACTCGTCGCCCGGCTGGCGCGCCTCATGGCCGGTGTCAAATCCCGCCTCGGCCAGGGTCGCATCATTGATACGATCCACCACCACGAAACCGCCGGCGCTGGAGCCGGCCACACCGCCAACCGTAGCGGCCGCCGCGTTACCGGCCGCGGTCTCCTCAAACAATTTGGTCGGGTCTGCCCCCTGGCGGATCGCCTCCTGGAGGCTCGCCAGCTCGGCATCGACACCGGCGGGCAGTGCCGCCTCGGGCTGGGTGGGCTCGGGGCGTTCGCTGCCAGCCTCCGCCAGCTCCACCTGTCCGTCGGATTCGGTGAGCAGGCGCATCCCGGGCTCCAGTTGCATGCCAGGGGTCGCACGGCGCAAAGAGCCGTCCGCATCCATCACAAACACAGCGCCCTCCACCTTGGCAATAAGAGTCGGTTTATCGATTCGCAGCTCGGCCATATATCCTCCAACGGGTAAACACAGACTTCCCAGCACATGAAGCGTAAAGGGAAAGTCTCCGTGACAGGCGGCTATTTTACCGTCAATCACCCCCTATAACCCTTCGTCATTTTCGAAAATATCGAAAGTAAATGCCGCAAACCGTCCTATTAAATTCAATAAGACGCTACCAGGACGCGAATATGCTGGAATAAAGCCCTTAATTTCTCTTTTATAAAAATAGATGGCTCTCTTGGCACCCATTTCTACGACAGCTTCTGTCACAGAGCCCCTTGACAGGGGCCATGGGGATGGAAAACCGAAGCCTCCCCCTCACCCCTTCGCAAGCTTAATATTGAATTTAAATTCAACATCAGCAGTTCATTCTCTCTCTGCATGCGGTGTATCTCTCCGCCGCCTCTCGCCCTTCCCCCCTCACCAGCATGATGAACATCGTTTTTACCTATTTTCATCAAAAGAGAACGGGTGGAAATAACCCTCGGATGAGGTTCAATAATTCCACCTGGATCGCACTTTTGGCATCCCTCCATCCCCTCAATTGATCTAGCGCAACTCCCACGGGGATAAATGATTATCCATTTTACCCATTTGGTATTATTCCCCCGAGCAATTGCATAAACACCGATTTATATGCAGCCATAACAATGGATCGGCCTGCCATGCCCGTCGATGATGAGCACAGATGTCCACACCAAGATGGAACGGTCAGGCCCGACATGGACTTTTTATCTGGGAGTGATGACCGTGGGTTCATATGACAAGCTATTTCGACCAGGGCTGGCGGCCCTGCTGCTGACCGTCCTGCTGGGTGCAGGCAGTCTGGCACAGGCAGACGACAGTGCCCCCAAAGGGAAGATTGAGGCGCGCAGCGAGCTGTTCGCCAAGGATCACGCCGATCAGTTCACCAGCTGGAAAGGCACCAGCGAGAGCCGCGAGCGCACCGACGCCCTGGCGGAAGATCCACAGATGGTGGTGCTCTGGGCCGGCTACCCCTTCTCCAAGGATTACAACAAGCCGCGCGGCCACTTCTATGCGCTGACCGACGTGCGGGAAACCCTGCGCACCGGCGCCCCCAAGACCGCCGAAGACGGTCCGCTGCCCATGGCCTGCTGGAGCTGCAAAGGCCCGGACGTGGCCCGCGTCATCGACGAGAAGGGTGAGGATGGCTACTTCAAGGGGATGTGGGCAAAAGGCGGACCGGAAATCGTCAACGCCATCGGCTGCGCCGACTGCCACGACACCGCCTCGAAAGAGTTCAAGGAGGGGAAACCCGCCCTGCACCTCTCCCGTCCCTATGCCGAACGGGCCATGACCGCCATCGGCAAGCCGTTCAAGGAGCAGGGGCGCTTCGATCAACAGTCCCAGGTATGCGGCCAGTGCCACGTGGAGTACTACTTCAGCGGCCCCACCAAGGCGGTGAAATTCCCCTGGGACAAGGGCACCACAGTTGAGCAGATGGAAGAGTATTACGACGAGATTGGCTTTGCCGACTGGACCCATGCCCTCTCCAAGACCCCCATGCTCAAAGCCCAGCACCCCGAGTACGAAACCTGGCGCGCCGGCATTCACGGCCAGAACAACGTCGCCTGCGTCGACTGCCACATGCCCAAGGTGCAAAACGAACAGGGCAAGGTCTACACCGATCACAAGGTAGGCAACCCCTTCGATCGCTTCGATCAGACCTGCCGCAACTGCCACACCCAGAGCAAGGAGATGCTGCAAGGGGTGGTCAAGCAACGCAAGGATGCCGTCACCGAAATCAAGCTCAAAGTCGAGAAGCAGCTGGTGCACGCCCACTTTGAAGCCAAGGCCGCCTGGGATGCCGGCGCCACCGAGGCCGAGATGAAGGACATTCTGCAGGACATCCGTCACGCCCAATGGCGCTGGGACTTCTCCATCGCCTCCCACGGGGTGCAGATGCACGCCCCGGAAGTGGCGCTGCGCATGCTGGGAACCGCCCTGGACAAGGCCGCCGACGCCCGCACCAAGCTGGCACGCCTGCTGGCCGCCAAGGGGATCAGCCACGAGATCGCCATTCCTGACATCTCCAGCAAGGAGAAGGCCCAGGCAGCTCTTGGCATGGACATGAAACAGATGAACAGCGACAAGGCCCAGTTCCTCAAGACCACAGTCCCCGCCTGGGATGCCGAGGCCAAAGCGGCCGGACGGCTCGCACAATGACGAGGCATGCGGGCCCCCAGTGTCGGGCCCGCAGCCGGATGGAGGCTTCCTATGGGTGATTTAACAATGGATTTCTTACGACTGATGCTGATGGCAGCCATGCTGCTCACCAGCCTGCAGGGTCAGGCCGCCGATGCGGCGAACACCCCTGCGGCCCTCTCTGCCACACATGAGGTGGAGTTTTTGCGCAATCCCGATGCCGCCTGTACCGACTGCCACAAGGAGCAGGCATACGGCATGCACGGCAAGCACGGCCAGGCGACCAACCCCAACAACCTGGCGCCGGTCACCTGCACCAACTGTCATGGTCAGCCCTCCCCCCAACACCGGGAAGGGGTCAAGGATGTGATGCGCTTTAGCGACAGCTTCAATGACAAGAAAAGCGGCTTGGCAGAGAAGCAGAGTACCGTGAGCTACCCCATCGCCGAGCAGAACGGGGTCTGCATGAGCTGTCACGAGCCCAAAGTGCTGCGCGAGGCGCTCTGGGCCCACGACGTGCACGCCACCAAGCTCACCTGCACCAGCTGCCACCAGCTGCACCCGGCCAAGGAGCCCATGGTGGCGATTCCGGAGAAGTCCCGCATCAAGCTCTGCGTCGACTGCCACAGCAAGCAGCATGAGGTCGTCAAGGCGGCCAAGGCGAACACCACCTCGGGCAAGGAGGCACAATGAGCTGCTCTCGCCGTCACTTCATGGCGGGGATGAGCGCGGGGGCCCTCATCATGATGACGGGGGCTGCTCGTGCCAACACCCGCTCCCTTGCCACCCCCCTCGCCCACAGCCAGACCATCGACGGGGTACGCTTTGGCATGATCCACGACGAGACGGCCTGCATCGGCTGTACCGCCTGCATGGATGCCTGCCGGGAGGTGAATCAGGTGCCAGAGGGGGTCTCGCGCCTCGAGATCATCCGCTCCGGCCCCATCGGCACCTTCCCCGATGCCGAGTACCACTTCTTTCGCAAGTCCTGCCAGCACTGCGACAACGCTCCCTGCGTGCACGTCTGCCCGACCGGTGCTTCCCATATCCGCAAGGAGGATGGCATCGTCGACGTCAACCCGGATCTCTGCGTTGGCTGCATGTACTGTCTGGCCGCCTGCCCCTATCAGGTGCGCTTTATCAACCCTGTGACCAAGGTTGCCGACAAGTGCGACTTTTGCCGCAAGACCAACCTGGCGGCGGGCAAGGAGCCGGCATGCGTGGAATCCTGCCCTACCAAGGCGCTGGTGTTCGGCAATCTGGATGACCCGGACAGCCCCATCGCCAAACGGCTGGTGAAGGAGACCACCTATCGCTACAAGCAGGCACTCGGCACCTCGCCCAAGATGTACCGCGTGCCTAAAGGGGAGATAAAGTCATGACGATGCAAGAGGCGTTTCACTTCCCTTCCCTCGTGTGGGGATTTGTCCGATCGCCATCTACCGCAGTAACAGAAGGAGGAATGGATCATGTTGCATGACGCATTTCACTTCTCTTCGCTGGTGTGGGACTGGCCGATCGCCATCTATCTCTTTCTGCTCGGCATCTCCGCCGGGGCCACCACCCTCTCGGTGCTGCTGCGTCGCAAGGGAGCCGGCAGCGAGAGCGGCATCATCAAGGCGACCGCCATTCTGGCGCCGGTGAGCGTGGTGCTGGGGTTACTGATCCTCATCTTCCACCTGGCCCGCCCCTGGACCTTCTGGAAGCTGATGTTCCACTACCAGTTCGACTCCGTGATGTCGATGGGGGTCATGCTGTTTCAGGTCTACATGGCGGTGCTGTTCGCCTGGCTGGCGGTGGTGTTTCGCTCCGAGATCGAGACCTTGCGCCGTCACCTGCTGCAAGAGAAGCTCGCCTTTGTGGATGGTCTGATTGGCTGGCTTGCCCGCATCGAGCGGCTGCTGGCGCCGCTCTTGCTGCTGCTCGCCGTGCTGTTGGGGGCCTACACCGGCTTTCTGCTGTCGGCGCTCAAGACCTATCCGCTGTTGAACAACCCGGTGTTGCCGGTGCTGTTCCTCATCTCCGGCGTCAGCTCCGGCATCGCTTCCACCATCTTGCTGGCGGTCACCCTGTTCAAGGAGAACCATCACAGCCAGGGGGTGAGCTTTGTCCACCGCTTCGAGCGGCCGGTACTGGCGGTGGAGGTGTTGCTGCTGGTCTGCTTCTTTACCGGCCTCTACTTCGGTGGCGGCCAGAAGGAGGCAGCCATGTGGGCCGCCATCGGCAGTGGCTTCTGGGCTCAGGTGTTCTGGCTCGGGGTGGTGGGCATCGGCATGCTGCTGCCCCAGTTGCTGGCCCTGCTGGCCCCCGTACCGCTGCGGGCCAAAAACGGCTATCTGGTGCTGGTCTGCAGCCTGACTCTGGTGGGGATCCTGCTGCTGCGCTACTTCGTGCTCTACGCCGGCCAGATGACGGTAGTTTAAAGGTATGATCACCAGCGCCAGCCACCCTCGGGTGACTGGCGCTGGTTTGTTGCTGGCCCAATGAATTTCTGGTGATGCCACACCCGTTGCTTGGCAATGTTTTCCCCCAAAGGGAGACGACGCGGCGTGTGTCGCATGACATGAATGACATCAAAGATTGATCCTGGAGGTTGTGTGCTGGCAGAGCTCGGCTATCTCTCACTGTTGCTGGCGACCGGGCTCGCCCTGCTGCAAGGCACCCTGCCCTGGCTGGGATTGCGGCTCGCCTCACGCCCGCTGCTCGGCTGTGCAAAGCCGCTGGCCCTCCTGGTCGCGCTCCTGCTCGGGGCCGCCCTGCTGCTGCTCGCCAGCTGTTTTGGCCAGGATGACTTCACCCTGGTCTATGTGGCGCAGCACGCCAACAGCGCCCTGCCCCTTGGCTTCAAACTGGCGGCGGTGTGGGGCGGCCATGAAGGCTCCATGCTCTTTTTCGTCTTTGCGTTGGGGCTGTGGGGCGCTCTGGTGGCGATTTGTTCAAAACGGGTCGATCCGCTGATCACAGCCCGGGTATTGGCCATCATGGGGTTGATCGTCGGGCTGTTTGGCCTCTATACCCTGATCTTCTCCAGCCCGTTTGACCGCCAGTTCCCAGGGCCGCTGGAGGGGCGCGATCTCAACCCCATGCTGCAGGATATCGGCCTCATCATCCACCCGCCCCTGCTCTATCTCGGTTACGTCGGCTTTGCGGTCAACTTCGCCTTCGCCATGGCGGCGCTGCATTCGGGTCGGCTTGATGGCGCCGTGGCCCACTGGAGCCGCCCCTGGGCGCTCGGCTCCTGGGTCTTTCTCACCGCCGGCATCGTGCTGGGCTCCTGGTGGGCCTACTACGAGCTCGGCTGGGGCGGCTGGTGGTTCTGGGATCCGGTGGAAAATGCCTCCCTCTTGCCCTGGCTGCTCGGCACCGCCCTGCTGCACGCCCTGGTGGTGTGCGAGAAGCGCGGCGCTTACAGCCACGCCGTGCTGCTGCTCTCCATCTTTACCTTTTCGCTGAGCCTGCTCGGCACCTTCGTGGTGCGCTCCGGGGTGCTCACCTCGGTGCACGCCTTTGCGGTCGACCCCAGCCGCGGCCTTACCCTCTTGTTGCTGCTCGGCTTGCTATTGACCTTCGCCCTCACCCTGTTTGCCCTGCGGGCGGACATTCGCGCCCCCTATGCCCGCTTTGGCTTGCTGTCAAAAGAGGGACTGCTCGGCGCCGCCATCCTGCTGCTTTGCGTGGCCTGCGCCAGCGTGCTGCTCGGCACCTTCTACCCCATGGTGTTCCAGTCGCTCCATCTGGGCTCGCTCTCGGTGGGCGCCCCCTATTTCAATACCATCTTCGTGCCGCTGGCCCTCTGCCTAATGGCGCTGATGACCCAGCTGCCGCGCCTGCGCTGGCAGCATCTGGCAGCCCAGCGCCGCATCAAGGTACTGCTCCCATGCCTGTTCGGCCTGCTGGGGGGCACCTTGCTGAGCTTCGCCTATCCCGAACCGCTGCGGGCAAACTGGCTGGGGCTTGCGGCCAACGTGCTGAGCCTCTGGCTGATGGCCAGCCTGCTGCTCCCGCTCTTGCAACCGACGTCGCGGCGCAAGCTCACCCTCAATCGGTTCGGCAGCCTGCTGGCCCACCTCGGGGTGGCGGTGTGCGCCCTCGGCATTGCGCAGGTGAGTCACCACAGTCAGGAGGGGGGCGCGGTACTCGCCGCAGGCCAGCCCTATCGGCTCGGCGCCTTCGCGTTTCGCTATGAGGGGAGCGAGCCGCTCATCGGCCCCAACTACACCGCCGAGCGCATCACCTTGAGCGCGCATAAAGACGGTAAAGAGGTGGCGCGGCTGACGCCGGAGCGGCGTCACTACAGCGTGCGCACCATGAACATGAACGAACCCGGGATCAAATGGGGACTGCTCGGCGATCTCTACGTGGTGCTTGGCGAGAAGATGGGACCCGGCGCCTATGCCATGCGGCTGCACTACAAGCCGCTGGTGCGCTGGATCTGGCTCGGCGGCCTGTTGATGATGGCGGGCGGCGCCCTGCGTCTGCTCGCCCGCCGACCGCTGCTGGCTAACCATCCTGCGTCAGCTACCACCCCCTGCCCTCGGCTTGAACAGGAGTCCTTATGAACGCCCGTCTGCGCCTGTTCGTGCCGCTCGTGCTCACTCTGGGGCTCGGTGCCCTGCTCTGGCTCGGCCTTGGCAACAACCCCTACAGCCAGGATGAGGCCCTCGCCGGGCGCCCCCTGCCTGCATGGCAGAGTGACGACCTGTTTGGCGGCGCCCCCATCCACACCGCGGCGCTCAAGGGGGAGCCCTTCGTACTCAACGTCTGGGCCAGCTGGTGCCCCAACTGCCGCGCCGAGCATCCGCTGCTGGGTGATCTGGCCAGCGCCGTGCCCCTCTACGGCCTCAACTACCGGGACAAGGGGGACGCAGCCCTCGCCTGGCTCACCGAGGCAGGCAACCCCTATCGCGCCGTGCTGGCCGACCCCGACGGCCGACTCGCACTGGAGCTCGGCGTCTACGGCACGCCGGAGACCTATCTCTTCACCGGCGACGGCACCCTGCTGACCCGTCATACCGGCCTGCTCACCCGGGAAGTCTGGCAACGCCAGTTTGCCCCCCTGCTTGCAAAGGCCCGCAGCAACACCGCCAGCCAGCCCGAAGTGGAAAGAGAAGTGGAGAGAGAAGTAAAGAGACAAGTGCAGGAGAGCAAGCCATGAGCCGTCTCGGCCACGCCCTGATAGCGCCGCTCTTGCTGGCCTTGAGCCTCGGGGCCCTTGCCAGCGGGGTCGACACCTATGAGTTTCGCCACCCAGAGCGGCAGACCCGCGCTCAGGAATTGGCCCGCGCCCTGCGCTGCCCCCAGTGCCAGAACCAGAACCTGGTGGAGTCCAACTCCCCCATCGCCCGGGATCTGCGGCTCGAGGTCTACCGCTGGGTGGACGAGGGGCAGTCTGATGAGCAGGTGATCGCCCGCATGACGGCGCGCTTCGGTGACTTCGTGCGCTACGATCCCTCCTTCAAGGCCGGCACGGCGCTGCTGTGGGGCGGCCCCGCCCTCTTGCTGTTGCTGGCGCTCCATCGCCTGCGCAGGAGCCTGCATCGCCGGCAACCGGCGCGGGTGCCGCTTGTCGGCGACAGAGCCGAGGGGGTGCTCTCCCACGACCCCAGGGCCGAACTGAACCGGCTGATCATGGCCGAGCAGCAGGCGGGGCTTGCCCCCCACAGCCGCCTCTACCGGGAGCTGGAACTGGCCCGCCTCGCCAACGCCACCCCACCTGCCGAGCAGGCCCTGCGCGAGCGGCTGGTAAGAGATCGCACTGCCCGCCCGCAGCTCTGGCTGAGCACCTGGATACTGCTTGGGGGCCTGCTGCTGGCGCTGATGGCCGGTATTTATGCCGGCACCGGCCGCTATCAGGCGTGGCAGGCTTATCAGTCGCGCCCCGATCCGCTGGCGGGATTGAGCCCGCGGGATCTGCAGGACAAGGAGCTGGGCGCCCTGCACCAGCGTCTGCAAGCCAACCCCGCCGATCTCGACGGCTGGGCGGCGCTCGGCCAGTTGTATCTGTATCGGGACGAGTACGACAACGCCCTGCTCGCCTACCAGCGCCTCGCCCTGCAAGAAGGGGGCGCCAGCGCGGCGACTCAAGCCGCACAGGCTACCGTGCTCTACTATCAGGCGGGCCAGCAGCTGACTCCCGAGGCAACCCGCCTGCTGGATAGCGCCCTCAAGCAGGACAAAGGCGAGGTGAGCGCCCTGATGCTGCTCGCCTCCGATCACTTCCTGCATGGTCGCTACAGCCAGGCCATTGCGCTGTGGCAGCAACTGCTCGATGAAGAGCGACCCCGTATCAACCGGACCGCACTGATCGAGGCCATTCAGACCGCAAGGATGATGGGAGGATGAAGCGGGGCAAAACGGCGATAATGCAGCGGGCCATCTTCCCTGCCGGGCGCCGTTTTTATCGCCATGGTCGCCATTAACGACCCCTTCATCATCCCAAGGCGCCGAAAGGTGCAAAAAGAGTCGTCATCCCGCTCCTCGCCAGCATATAGTGCGCCCCCGTGGTGGCGTGTCTGGCATGGCCTGACAGGCCTCTATGACTCCCTTTATCGGGCCTAATAGCCCCGATGCGGGGGATTTCAAGGTGCGCTGGCCCATAAAATGGAAATATCCGGCCACCAGACGTTGTGAAGCGTCAATTACCGTCATATAACTTAGCCAAATGTCCCTGTGAGTCGTAGTAGAGTCAAATCATGAACCTTCGTCCTTTTCTTCCCTTGCTGCTCGGCGCCTTCCTCCTTCCCGCCAGCATGGAAAGCGCCCATGCCAACCCGTTTTCTGCGACCTCTTCTTCCACCAACAGCCTGCTCGAACCCCGCAGCAACCTGCCGCTGAGATCCGATGCCTACGTGGTCGTCAACCCGAAAACCGGCGAGACACTGGCAGAGCGCAACGCCAACCGGGTGATGTCCATCGCCTCCATCACCAAGCTGATGACAGCGCTGGTGGTACTGGATGGCAATCAGCGCCTCAACGAGACCCTCACCGTCACCATGGATGACGTTGACAGACTCAAGGGCACGGGGTCGCGCCTCGCGGTGGGCTCGCGCCTGAGCCGCGCCGACATGCTGCACATCGCACTGATGTCCTCTGAAAACCGCGCCGCCTCCGCCTTGGGACGGCACTACCCGGGTGGCCGCAAAGCCTTTATCGAGGCAATGAATGCCAAGGCCCGCATGCTCGGCATGTGGAGCACCCATTTCGCCGACAGCACCGGGCTCAACCCCCGCAACGTCTCCACCGCACACGATCTCGCCAAACTGGCTGCTGCCGCATCCACCTACCCGCTGATCCGCCAGTACACTGCCTCCGAGCAGCGTCTGGTACGCAACGGCAAGCGCCAGCTGCACTACCTCAACTCCAACCGCCTGGTACGGGAAGGAAGCTGGCCCATTCTGGTCTCCAAGACCGGTTATATCCGCGAGGCGGGGCGCTGCCTGGTGATGGGAACCCGGGTCAACAACGAGCCCGTGGTCATGGTGCTGCTTCACGCCAACACCACAGATGAACGGGTCGCCGATGCCAGAAAGATCAAGAGCTGGCTGGAAACCTCGGGCCGCATGACCCTGACGGCGCAGTCCACTCCCCAGCCCAGGCTCTTCAGCAGCCAGTAACGGCAAAGGATAAAGAGGGCCCCCGTACCGGCAGGTTCGGGGGCCTTTTTCATGAGTGGCAATCACCCCCTGCTGCCTCTTTCTGCTCCCCCGGTGATCCCGACCGTATGGTGCTTCGTTAAGGAGGCAGAGAGAAACCAAGGGCATCAACAGGGCCGCCACATGCACCTCAAATCCCATCTACCCGAGAAGATCTGTCCCGTCTGCCTGCGTCCTTTTGCCTGGCGGCGCAAGTGGGCCCGCTGCTGGCAGGAAGTGCGCTATTGCAGCGAACGCTGCCGTCGTCGGAAGGAGCACCCCTGATGGAGCTGCGCCTCATTCTCGGGGATCAACTGAACGCAGGTCACAGCTGGTTTCGCACGCAGGATCCCGCTGTCTGCTACCTGATGGCGGAGCTGCGCCAGGAGACGGACTACTGCCGTCACCATCGCCAGAAGGTGCTCGCCTTCTTTGCCGCCATGCGTGCCTTCGCCGCCGCCCTCACCAAGGCGGGCCACCGGGTCTGCTACCTGACTCTCGATGAGAGCGCCCCCTGGCCCGATTTGCCGAGCTTGCTGGCGGCTCAGCTCGAAGCGCATCAGGCCGATCGCTTCGCCTGGCAGAGCCCGGACGAGTGGCGCCTTGCAAGCCAGCTGACCCAGTGGGCCTCAGGCCTTGCCATCCCGACCGCTGAGGTGGACAGCGAACATTTTCTCACCCCCCGCGATGGCTGGCGACGCTACCCCCACAGCCGGATGGAATTCTTCTACCGCGCCCTGCGAAAGCAGTACCGGGTGCTGCTCGATGAACGCGGCCAGCCCCTTGGGGGGCGCTGGAACTTCGATGCCGAGAATCGCGCCAAATTGCCGGCGAGCCAACCCATCCCGGCGCCCCTCACCTTTGCCAACGAGGTGAGCGACATCGATGCCATGCTGACCCGCCACGGCGTCGCCACCATTGGCAGTGCCGATGCCGACGCCCTGCCCTGGCCCGTCACCCGGCGCCAGAGCCGCGCACTGCTTGAACACTTCCTTGCACACTGCCTGCCCCACTTCGGTCGCTATCAGGACGCCCTGAGCGAGCGGGGCTGGAGCCTGTTCCACAGCCGCTTGTCGTTTTCCATGAACAGCAAGATGCTCCATCCCCTCGAGGTGATCCGCGCTGCGCAAGCTCACTGGCAGGCCAATCAGGCCACCATTTCCCTGGCGCAGGTGGAGGGGTTCATCCGCCAGATCCTCGGCTGGCGCGAGTTTGTCCGCGCCCTCTACTGGGAAAAGATGCCCGAGTATCAGCGCACCAACTTTCTCGGGGCCGAACGACCCCTGCCCGGTTTCTTCTGGAATGGAGAAACCAGCATGGCCTGCGTGCGTCACGCCATTCGACAGTCTCTGGAGCACGGCTACGCCCACCATATCCAGCGGCTGATGGTGACCGGCAACTTCGCCCTGCTGGCGGGGATCCACCCTGACGAGGTGGATACCTGGTATCTGGGCATCTATGTGGACGCCATCGAGTGGGTGGAGCTGCCCAACACCCGCGGCATGAGCCAGTTTGCCGATGGCGGTTTGATGGGCAGCAAGCCCTACGCCAGCAGCGGCGCCTATCTCGAGCGGATGGGCCACTACTGCAAGGGGTGTCACTATCAGGTGAAGGCCCGCAGCGGGCCGGACAGCTGCCCCTTCAACAGCCTCTATTGGCACTTTCTCTGGCGCAACCGGGACAAACTTGGCAACAACCCTCGCCTCGCCCTGCCCTATGCCAACTGGGATGGCCAAACCACAGAACAGCAGCAAGCCATCCTGACGACGGCAAAGCATCATCTGCTCCACCTGGAACGGCTCTGAATCGACCGGATTTCATGCCAGAAAATGAGCAAATGACAACATTGAGAGCCAGTTAACAAAATGTGAATAGCGATAACCACCAATGACATCGACACCAGTTGAATATCCTGTGGCGGCTGATTAAGGTGGAGGCCCCAGTCAAGGAGAGACAAGATGGACATAGTGGTACTCGGTGGTGGCGTGGTCGGTGTGACCAGCGCCTGGTATCTGGCCAAGGCCGGTCACAAGGTGACCCTGCTGGAGCGGCGTGACGGGGTGGCCCTTGAAACCAGCCATGCCAACGCGGGTCAGATCTCCCCGGGTTATGCTTCCCCCTGGGCTGCCCCCGGCATTCCCCTCAAGGCCGCCAAATGGCTGCTGCAAAGGCACGCCCCCTTCACGGTGCGGCCCACCTCGGACCCCTTCCAGCTGCGCTGGATGCTGAAGATGTTCGCCAACTGCACGCCAGCGGCCTATGCGGTCAACAAGGGGCGCATGGTACGGCTGGCCGAATACAGCCGCGACTGCATGAAGCAGTTGCGGGGCGAGCTCGCGCTCGACTACGAAGGGCGCCAGCTCGGCACCCTGCAACTGTTTCGCAGTCAGGCCCAGCTCGATGCCAGCCAGCGCGATATCGCCGTGCTCGAGGAGTACGGCGTCCCCTATCAGTCTCTGAATGCCGACGGCTGCGAGGAGGTCGAGCCCGCCCTGGCAAGGGTGCGTGGCAAGGTGGTGGGGGGCCTGCGCCTGCCGGGAGATGAAACCGGTGACTGTTTCCGCTTCACCCAGGCCCTGGCGGACGAGGCTCGCAAGCTCGGGGTGAGCTTCGTCTTCAACTGCGCCATCGACGAGGTCGAGATCGCGAAGGGACGCGCCGTGGCGGTCCGTGCCGGCGAGCAGCGCTTCCAGGCCGACGCCATCGTCTGTGCCCTCGGCAGTTATGGCACCGGCTTCCTGCGCCCCCTCGGGATAGAGCTCCCCGTCTACCCGGTCAAGGGGTACTCCCTCACCCTGCCGATGACGGATGCCGAGGGCGCGCCGCGCAGCACTGTGCTGGACGAGACCTACAAGGTCGCCATCACCCGCTTCGACGAACGGATCCGGGTGGGCGGCATGGCCGAACTCTCGGGCTTCAACCTGGCGCTCAACCCCAGACGCCACGATACCCTGGCCATGGTGGTGAGGGATCTCTTCCCCCAGGGGGGAAATCTGGAGCAGGCCACCTTCTGGACCGGGCTACGCCCCATGACGCCGGACGGCACACCCCTGGTCGGCCCAAGCCCCATTCCCGGGCTCTGGCTCAATACCGGCCACGGTACCCTGGGCTGGACCATGGCGGCCGGATCGGGCCAGTTGCTCAGCGATCTCATCTCGGGCAATACCCCGGATATCAGCGACGAGGGGCTCACCCTGGCCCGCTACGGCTGACCCGCCGCGCCGAGGACAAGAGAGGGAGTGCCTGGCACTCCCTCTCTTTATTCGCCCCCCTTCTATTCGCTCCTCTTCGCAGGGGTCTGGCAACCCGGCGCCAGCCCCGGCATCGACTGCCAGACCCGGGCGGGATCCGCCTCCTCGATGGCCGCCATCATCAGCTGCTCGCTCCAGCGTCTATGGAGTTGCCACAGCGCGCTGCCCGCCTCCCCCTGCCCCTTGGTGCACTGCTTGGCCACGTCCGCAGTCCGATAGAAGTAGCGCACCAGGGTGGTGAGCTCGGGCTCGGGCCAGCGACAGCCAAAGTGGCGCAGCCGCTCGGACCAGAACGCAATCTGGCGTCCCTCGTGCTCCTGCTCGACCCCGTGCAGGGCGGGGATGAGATCCATCGCCTGCCACAGCGCCCCATACCCGACGAAGCGCTCATCCAGCGCCTCCAGCGCCTGATCCAGCAGCAGCAGGGTCTGGGGCCAGCTGTCGGCCTGCTCGCGGATGCGCTCCTGCGCCTCGCACACCGCCGCCAGCCAGTCCATGGCCAGCCGGCAGATAATGGCCTCCTTGTTGGGGTAGAGATGGTAGAGCGACTTGATGCCCACCCCGGCGCGGGCGGCGATGGCATTGGTGTTGAGGGCCGTAAACCCCTGCTCCTGCAACAGGGCCAGGGTGGCCTGCTCGATGCGGCTCGCCACCTCCTGGCTGCGCAGTTGCCTGGGTTGGCGCCGCATGCAAAGTTCGGCCGGCAGCACGTGTTGTGACATTCTCTTCCCCCGATGCGGTGTCCGCCCCCAAGGGGCAACTGGTGTTCATAACTACATGATGAGACAAGGTAAACACAAGTCAAAAAAAGTGCAGTAATCGCTGGCATTTTTCAGAATAGCTGCAATAACCATAGGTGCTCATATCTGCAGTAAGAACTGCAATTAACCCAAGGAGAGCGTGCTATGGATAGCAAACACCCCAATCTCAGGCTGGGCACCATCGCCCTGCTGCTAGGTGGCCTGCTCGGCTGCCAGCAAGACAGCAGTGAGCCACCGCCCGGCAACACCCTCTATCTCAACGGCAAGATCCACACCCAGGATGGGCAACGCAGCCAGGCCGAGGCCATGGTGGTGCAAGGGGGCAAGTTCACTTACGTGGGCACTCGCGAAGGGGCCGAGGCCTTGAAAAACAGTGCGACCCAGGTGGTGGATCTGCAAGGCAAAATGGTGCTGCCGGGCCTGCACGACAACCACATCCACCTGCTCGGCACCGTGGCGCTGGACATGTGCGATCTGGACGGCCAGAGCGTCAACCTGGATCAGCTGGCGGCCAAGATCGGCGAGTGCCTGCCCCGCTACGCCCCGGCTCCCGGGGAGTGGCTGGTGGTCAACCAGTGGTCGCCCTATGACGGCAACACCCCCACCGCCACCCATGCCACCCTGCTGGCGGCCCTGGATGCGGCGGCGCCGAACAACCCCGTGATGCTGGCCGGGGTCGACGGCCATGCCGGCGGCTACAACTCCCAGGCGCTGGCGCAGGCACAGGACGAAGAGGGCAATGTGGTCGGCTTCAATGCCACCACCCTGGCTCCAGGCGGCGTGTTCGAGGCCTTCATCCCCTATGTGGATCTCGCAACCGGCGTGGTCCGGGACGCGGCCCGCAGCGCCATTGCGGTCCCCGACACCGGGGTGCTGAGCGCGGAGGGTGAACAGGCAGCGGCCCAGTATGACAAGATACTCCCCGCCATCTCCGAGCTGATGGCGTCCCGCGGCATCACGGGGGTGCAGGATGCCTGCGCCAACGACTTCATCCGGGGTCGGCTGCTCAAGATGCAGGACCAGGATCTGCTGCACATGCGCGTCACCGCCGCCACCTGCTTCAACCAGGATGACTACAGCGGCAAGCTGGACATCGACGGGCACCTGGCCAAGGCGAACCAAGTGCGCGACGCCTTCGCAGGCAACCCCCTCATCAAGGCCGATGCGGTCAAGATCTTCCTCGACGGCGTGCTGGAGGGGGATCCCTTCACCAGCCCCCCCTTCCTGCCCAATGCCGGCATGCTGGAGAATTACCAGCATCCCCATCTGGCCCTGGATCCCGCCAGCGGAGAGGTGAGCATCACCGCCGACAGCGAGGATGCGGGCAGCAACGGCATCGTCAACTACAAGGAGGCGGATCTGACGCGCTACGTCACGGCGCTGGATGGGGCCGGGTTTGGCATCCACATGCACAGCATCGGCGATCGCAGTACCCGGGTGGCCCTCGATGCCCTGGAGGCGGCCCGCGCCAGCAACGGCAACAGCGGCATTCCCCACACCCTGGCCCACCTGCAGGTAGTGCACCCGGACGATCAGCAGCGCCTCGGCGAGCTGGGTCTCTACCTCACCTTCACCTATGCCTGGACCACGCCCCAGCTTGCCTATGACATGCTGGTCAGCCCCTTCATCCAGCCAACCAAGGCAGGGCAGTCCCTGAGCGAGGCCATCTACGATCCCATGGGCTATCTTCATGACGCCCTCTACCCGGTCGAGCGTTCGCGCCAGGCCGGCGCCGTGTTGGTGGCGGGCAGCGACGCCCCGGTGGACAGCCGGGATCCGCGTCCGTTCGAGAACATGGCCGCCGGCATCGTGCAGGCGGCCGGCAGCGGCGACGACTTTAGGGCCAGTCAGCGCACTTCGCTGGCCGAAATGCTGGCCGCCTACACCATCAACGGCGCCAGGGCGGTGCGTCAGGGCGACATCACCGGCTCCATCGAGGCGGGCAAGTCGGCGGACTTCATCGTGCTGGACAGGGACCTGTTCGCCCTGGTCAAGGCCGGCACCCCGGAACTGATCGCCGATACCCAGGTCGAGCAGACGGTCTTCATGGGGGAGACCGTCTATCCCAGACCCTGAATGACACGGGCCCCGCAAGGGGCCCGTGTCTTATGGCTCATTCTCATTGCTCACAGGCGTGCGCCTCCTCCACCTGACCCGGTTGCAGGGCCAGGGTGAACAGGGCCGCCACCATGTCGGACTGAGTGATGATGCCCACCAGCTGCTCCCCCTCCACCACCGGCATGTGGTGCAGCCCCCCGTCGGAGAAGGCCTCCACCAGATCGTAGAGAGGCTGGTAGCGCCGCGCCGTCTGCACCTCCCGGGTCATCAGATCCGCGACCTGCTGCTGCTCAAGGGCCTCCTTCGCCCTCGGCTGGTGACCCGCCCGGTCGATCATCAGGTCGTGCAGGGTGATGATGCCGACCAGCCTCTCCCCCTCATCCACCACCGGCAGCGCCTTGATCTGGTGGTGGGAGAGCAGATGCCACGCTTCCATGGCGAGCGCCTGTGGCGTCGTCACGACGAGATCCCGCGACATCACATCCTGGCACCGTACCGTCCCCACCCGCTCGCGCAGGGCGTGCAACTGGGCCTCCTGCAGCAGCTCCTGCAGATCCTGGCGGCTGATGTCCAGCAGTTCCCCGTGCTTTTGCAGGGCAAAGTCGATGTCCTGGGTGGCGAGTCGGGCACTCGGCTGGGGATCCGCCGTCTGGTGGCGATTGGGCGCCGCCTTGCCGCCATGGGGATAACGACGCCCCAGAGCGCGGTTGTAGAGCAAGCCCAGACTCAGCAGCAACAGGGAGTTGAGCAGCACCGGCAGCAGCACGTAGCCGACCCCGAGCGCCCGGATCCCCTCGCCGCCGATGACGGCGGTCAGGGCCACGGCGCCGCCGGGCGGGTGCAGGCTGCGGGTGAGGAACATGGCGGCGATGGCCAGCATCACCGCCAGGGCCGAAGCGATAGCCATGTCCGGCACCAGGCTCGCACTCAATACCCCCATCAGGGCCGACATCCCGTTGCCCACAAGGATGGACCAGGGCTGGGCCAGGGGGCTGGCGGGCGCGGCAAACAGCAGCACGGCGGAGGCCCCCATGGGGGCGATGAGCCAGTGCACCTCGAGCCCCAGCCCCCAGCGACACAGCAAGGCGGTGCCGAGCAAGCCGATGAGGGCGCCAAGGGCGCCGTAACAACTCTCTTTGACGCTGGTATTGGTCGATACCGGCAAAAAATCCCTGAACTGCATGGTGCTCCCGCTGGCGATAACATTTATTTCAAATGCGCAATTCTAGCCACTTTCCCCCGTCCCGCACCAGCACCCGCTCCGCCATGGCCATCATCCGCACGCTTTTTCCCTTCTTAACATTGTCTTAAGAGTCCGCTGGCACCCTTTACGCCATCCCAACACTGGAGCCCAACGGTATGACTCACCTCAACGATGCCCTGCGCCGCTTCGACGGCCAACGCCGGGTCTGGACAGCGGGACTGGAGCGAACCCTGCTCGGCTGGCTTGCCAGTCGCAGCGCATTGCCGCCCTCTTCGCAGGCCCCCCGCCGGATCCTGGTCATTCGCAGCACCAACCGCATCGGCAACAACCTCTTCCTGCTGCCCTTCCTGCACCAGCTTCATCGCGCCCATCCCCACGCCGAGCTGGAGCTGGTGTGCAGCCCCACCACCCTGCTCCCCTTCCTGGCCGATCTGCCCCTGCGGCACATTCATCAGATCCGGTTGCAGGGCAGACACCTGCCGGGCGCCCTCTCGGCACTCTCGCGTCTGCGCCGCCAGCACTACGACAGGGTCTACGTCCCCTTCGCCTCCAGTACGGATCACTTCATCGCCGCCTGGGTACAGGCCCGTGAGAAATGCGGCTTCGACGATGGCCATGGGGATCTCATCTTCCCGCGTCCGCAGGCTCCGGACAGTGAGTGCCACTACGCCCACCAGCCCCTGCAACTGCTCGGCATACCGGGCAATCCGGCCGACCCCATCCCCCTTGGCAGCCTGTTGCAGGGGCCAAGCCCGGCCTTGAGTGCGCTGCGACGAGCCCATCCTGGCCGTCCCCTGATCGGCTTTTTCACCGGCGCCCGCAAGGGCAAGGGGCTCTCCCAGCCCCAGTGGCAGCGGTTGCTTGGGGATCTGCGCCGTCACAGCCCGGATG
This sequence comes from Aeromonas sp. s1(2024), assembly GCF_040908005.1. Lineage (NCBI taxonomy): Bacteria > Pseudomonadati > Pseudomonadota > Gammaproteobacteria > Aeromonadales > Aeromonadaceae > Aeromonas > Aeromonas sp. s1(2024). The sequence continues at coordinate 20,500 of NZ_JBFOCW010000073.1, forward strand.
CCCTGCTGATCCAGCTCGCGGATCCCGCCGCCCCCGAGCACCTGCTCGGGGACGTGCACGTTTCCCTTGGCAACATGGGGGAGCTGGCCCGCTTCACGGGCGGCCTCTCCCTCTTCGTCAGCGCCGACACCGGTCCCCTGCACCTGGCTGCCGCCAGCGGTGTGCCCTGTCTTGGCCTCTTTACCCAGACCGACCCCGCCCGCTACGGGTGCCTGGGCGCCCAGCACCTCAATCTGGTGATCGAGGATCGCAATGCCATTCCCCTCGACCACCAGTGGCTGGCCGAGGCGCTCGCAAGCGCCCCTCACCCGGTGACGATGTCGGTTTCCCCCACCCGCTACCTGCCCCCCCGGCCCGCCCTGCTCCCCCTCTAGGGAGCGGCCATGCAAAAAAGAGGGAAGGCTGTCGCCTTCCCTCTCTCGTCTTGGTGACACTCACCGGGCGCTCGTCCAGGTGAATGGAAGCCCTCAGGCCAGCTCGGCGCGCAGCGCCCGGGTGGCATCGACCATCACCTTCAGGGCAGCGGTGGTCTCTTCCCAACCACGGGTCTTGAGGCCGCAGTCCGGGTTCACCCAGAGCCGATCCGCCGGGATTTGTTGCGCAGCCTTGCGGATGAGGTCTTCAATCCAGCCCTGGCTCGGTACGTTCGGCGAGTGGATGTCGTAGACGCCCGGGCCGATCTCGTTGGGGTAGTTGAAGCGCTCGAACGCTTCGAGCAACTGCATCTGGCTGCGGCTCGTCTCGATGGTGATCACATCCGCGTCCAGCGCCGCCACCGCCTCGATGATGAGGTTGAAGTCGCTGTAACACATGTGGGTGTGGATCTGGGTGCTGTCCACCACCGGGCTTGCGCTCAGGCGGAAGGCGCGCACCGCCCAGTCGAGATAGGCCTGGTGATCCTGCTTGCGCAGGGGCAGCCCTTCGCGGATCGCCGGCTCGTCGATCTGGATGATCTTGATGCCGGCGGCTTCCAAGTCAGCCACCTCGTCGCGAATGGCCAGGCCAATCTGCAGGGCGGACTGCTCGCGGCTCACGTCTTCCCGCGGGAAGGACCAGCAGAGAATGGTCACGGGGCCGGTCAGCATGCCCTTCACCGGCTTGTCGGTCAGGCTCTGGGCAAACTTCGTCCACTCAAGGGTCATGGGGGTCGGACGGTCGATGTCACGGGTGATCACCGGCGGCTTGACGCAGCGGGAGCCATAGCTCTGTACCCAGCCAAAGCGGGTGATGGCAAAGCCGTCCAGCAGCTCCCCGAAATACTCCACCATGTCGTTGCGCTCGGCCTCGCCGTGCACCAGCACGTCCAGCCCGATGGCCTCCTGGCGCTCAATCGCATCCTTGATCTGGGCCTGGATGCCCGCCTCGTAGGCCTGGTCATCGATGCGCCCGGCACGCCAATCCTGACGCAGCACCCGGATTTCAGAGGTCTGCGGGAAGGAGCCGATGGTGGTGGTGGGCAGGAGCGGCAGATTCAGATCCGAGCGCTGCGCGTCGGCACGCACCGGGTAGGCGCTCTGGCGATCGAAGTCACTGTTGGTCAGGCTGGCGAGTCGTGACTGCACCGCTTTCTTGTGAACCCGGCTGTCGGACTCCCGATCCACGATGGGCTGGCTGTAAGCCTCGATTTTGTCCAGGGCGCCACCGTCCAGGTAGTCGGACAGCAGCCCCAGCTCATAGCACTTTTGCAGGGCGAAGGCGAACCAGCTGCGGGTCTGGGGATCCAGCTCGTGCTCCAGGGTCAAATCCACCGGGCTGTGCAGCAAGGAACAGGAGGAGGCCACCCAGAGGCGCTCGCCAAGCTTTTCTTTCAAGGCCTTGAGGGTCGGCGCCAGCTTGGCCAGGTTGGCACGCCAGACGTTGCGGCCGTTGATGACACCCGCCGAGAGTACCCACTGGGCCGGCAGGTGCGGGACCAGGGTCTCCAGCTGCTCGGGGGCTGCCACCAGATCCAGGTGCAGGCCGTCCACCTTCAGACTGGTGATGATGTCCCGCTGATGGGCCACGGACCCGAAGTAGGTGGTGAGCAGCAGCTTGCAGGGGCCGCTCAGGCGCTCATATGCCTTGAGGTAGGCCAGGCGCCACTCGTCCGGCAGGTCCAGCGCCAGGGCCGGCTCGTCGATTTGCACCCACTCCACCCCCTGGGCCGCCAGTTTGGCCAGGATCTCCTGGTAGACGATCAGCAGGCGATCCAGCAGTTCGAGGCGGGAGAAGCCGCTCTCTTTCTCCTTGCCAAGCCACAGGTAGGAGACAGGGCCCAGCAACACCGCCTTGACCGGCAGCCCAAGGGCCTTGGCCTCTTCCACCTCGTCAAAGAGCTGGCTCCAGCCCAGCTTGAAGCGCTGGTCACGGTAAAATTCCGGCACCAGGTAGTGGTAGTTGGTGTTGAACCACTTGGTCATCTCGGCAGCGGCCGCCGCCGGGCCGGTCGGCGCACGGCCACGGGCCACCCGGAACAGGGTGTCGAGGTCGGTGTCGCCGTGGCGGTGACGGGCAGGCACGGCGTCCACCAGCAGGCTGGTACCCAGCACCTGATCGTACCAGGCAAAATCCCCCACCGGCAGCAGGTTGACCCCGGCGGTACGCTGGGCCTGCCAGTGGCGCTCACGCAGGCTCTTGCCCACGGCGACCAGCTCGGCCTGGGTGGTTTCGCCACGCCAGTAGGATTCGAGGGCAAATTTCAGTTCGCGCTTGGCGCCGATACGGGGAAAGCCCAGGGTGTGTGCGAAGGTCATAGGTTCCATTCCTTATGCTCGTTTATCTGATGAGGATCTGGACTGTTTGGCCATCCAGATGTTTACACATCCAAAATGACAAGATAAGGTGACCTTGGCTATTGAATCCTCTTCAACTGGCTCTCAAGAATTTCTCAACTGACGCACAAAGGAGCAGTGCCATGGTCGCGCCCACCCCATCCAGCCCCCCTCAGAGCAGCAATCTGGGCATCGATCTCAAACACCTGAAGACCATCAGCGCCCTGGCCGAGCAAGGGTCCCTGGCCGGGGCCGCACTCACCCTCAACCTCACCCAGTCCGCCCTCTCCCACCAGCTCAAGGAGCTGGAGATCCGCCTCAATCTGGAGCTGTTTCTTCGAAAAAGCCGCCCTCTGGTGCTGACGGCGGCAGGCCAGCATCTGCTGGCCCTGGCCCGTCAGGTGCTGCCCGCCCTGGCCCAGACCGAGCGCCAGCTGGTCGCCCTGCACAGCGGCGAGGCGGGCAGGCTGCATCTGGCCCTCGATTGCCACAGCTGCATCCAGTGGCTGCTCCCGCTGTTGCCGGACTTTCGCCGCCAGTGGCCCGGCGTGGATCTGGAGGTGGAGTCGGTGCCGGGTTTCGATGCCATCAGTGCCCTGCTTGGCGGCCAGCTCGACCTGCTGCTCACCTCGGATGTGCAGGCCCGCGGAGATCTTCATTTCGAGCCGCTGTTCGCCTTCGATCTCACCCTGGTGATGGCGCCGGATCACCCCCTCTGCCAGCAGCGGCGCATCGCACCAGACGATCTGCGACCGGAGGTGCTGCTGGTCTACCCGGTGGAGCGGGCGCGCATGGACGTGTTCAGCCGTTTCCTGCAACCGGCCGGGGTGGAGCCCGCCCGTTGCAAACCGGTGGACAACACCTCGGTCATGCTGCAGATGGCCGCCGCCGGGCTCGGGCTCGCCGCCCTGCCCCGCTGGGCCAGCGAGGAGTTCGTGCGCCAGGGCCTGCTTGAGGCGCGCCCTCTCGGGGAGGGCATTCGCCGCCACATGTATGGCGCCGTGCGCGCCGCCGACAAAGATCAGGCCTGCCTGCAGAGCCTGTTCGAGCGCATTCGCACCCGGATGGCGGCCCAGTAAGCCGGGCACAAAAAAGCCGCCAGGATCAGGCGGCGTTCACCACGGGTTGCCCGCGCCGACGAAGAGTCGGGTATCAGCACTCGTCACCCCTCGCCCCACCCAGCCTTCGTGGGCAGTTGCCACACAGTTCCCCATCCCGGCGCTTGTAGTGCAGGCAGCAGCGCTGGCGCACATAGCCCGGGAAGGCCTCGTCCCGGGGCAGGCCTGCTTCGCACCAGCCCGTCAGATGTGCCGACGGCAGGCCACAGGATTCAAGCCAGAGGGGAGCATGGGACCTCACCTCCTCCCGACTCACCTCCCCGAAGAAATCGGGCACCCGCACCAGGGCCGCCAGCAGATCGTCCGCCAGGAGCGGGCGCACGAAACCGGGGCGCAGCCGCTGCGCCGTCCCAAGGAGGGTGAACTGCCCCTGCCAGTGCGCCTGGAGTCGCTCCCCGGCCGTCTTGATCAACACGCCGGCCTCCCCTCTGATCATGGGCTCGGCCGGCAGGGTAAAGCCCGACACCACGCCGGCCTCATGCCCCTGTCCCAGCCTGTCGAGGGCAGGCACGGCCTGATGGCGATAGACGGCCACCATGGCGAGATAGATGGATTGCCAGCAGAGCATGCCCCAGCTGCGGGTGAGCCAGTAGGCGGGCCCCGCCTCCGGGTGTGCCTGCTGCCAGTGCGCATGGAGGGCTGCGGCCACCACGGCCGACGTCGCCCCGGCGGCATCCGTCAGTGGCGGTCGCACGTCACCGGCCGCCACCAGGTTCCCCTTGAGGGACGGGATCAGGCTGGCCGCCGCCGCGAACAGGGCCTGGTGATCCGAGACGAGGGCGCGTTCCGCGTCCGCTTTTTCCCGGCCAAGGCTGCGCGGCACACCGCGCGCCCTCTCCTCGCCCATTCGTTGAAAGGGCCCCGGGCGCGTGCCGGGGCGCAAGGTCAGAATGCGTATTTGAGTCGCGCCTCCACGCTTCGTTCGGCCCCGAACCAGCAGTTGTTCTGGTCGTAGCAGGAGTAGTAGGTCTTGTTGAACAGGTTGCTGGCACCAAGCGATACCCCCACCCCCTTCAGGCTTGCGCTGAGGGCGGCGAGATCGTAGGAGGCGGACATGTCCATCAGGAGGTAGTCCGGTACCTTGTCGGTGTTGGCGGCATCCATCTCGGCCTCCCCCACGTAGCGCAGGCCGGCGCCCACTCGCATCCCCTCGAGGTTGCCACCCGGGTAGTAGTTGCTCCACAGCGACGCCATCTGTCTGGGGACCCAGACCGGCGTCTTGCCCTGCAACGTGGTGGTATCGCGCGTGATCTCCATGTCCATCAGGGTGTAGTTGAGGGCCAGATCCAGCTGGCTGGTGAGATCGGCTCTCCCCTCAAGCTCGATGCCCCTGGAGACCGTCTCCCCGGTCTGCAGCTTGGGCCCGTAGACATTGTCCGGGTCCGTCACCAGGGCATTCTTCTTGGTGATGTGGAACGCCGACAGCGTCGCAGTCTTGCTCATGTCGTCGGAGAGGAACTTGACGCCCCCTTCCCACTGATGACCGGTCGCCGGTTTGAACGCCTGACCCTGCTTGTCCGCCCCCGGCACCGGCTCGAAACTCTCGGCATAGCTCGCATAGGGGGAGAAGCCGCCATCCAGCTCATAGAGAGCGCCGACGCGGAAGGAGAGGTTGTCCTGATCGAGGTGGGCCAGGGTCTGGCTGTCCGCCCCCTGATAGAGGGTCCGGCTGTCGGTGTCCATCCGGTAGCGGTCGTAGCGGGCGCCGCCGATGGCCACCAGCCGATCGAGGCGCACCTGATCCTGCAGATAGACGCCGGTCTGGGACTGACGGATCACCTTTTTATCCTGGTAGTTGAAAGTGAGTGCCTCTGGGACTATCTGGCTATGGTTCGGGTTGAAAATGTCGATGCTGGGCGCCGAGTAGTCGAGGGTATCCCGGTAGAGGATATGGGCATCCAGGTACTGGTAATCGACCCCAAGCAGCAGGTTGTGCTGGGCAGAGCCCGTCTGCACCTTGCCCGCCAGCTGGTTGTCGATGACAACGCCGCGAGAGTCTTCATCGGTGAGATAGGCGTTGCGGGCCAGGGTGCGGTTGTCCGCCGCCAGGGCCGCGTTGTAGGTGTTGCGCTGATAGGCAGACGCATCCATGTAGCGGGCATTTTGCAGCACCTGCCAGCGCTCGTTGAAGTCGTGGCTCAGCTTGTAGCCCAGCAGGGTCACGTCCCGGTTGTACTCGTTCCAGTTCTCGTCGCCAAGGAAGGTGTCGCTGCCAAGCTGCCCCAGGGGGTTGGACTTGGCCGAGCCGCTGGCGGGCACAGTGGTGTAGATGCCGGCCTCGGGATCCTTCTGGTAGTAAAGGTTGAGGTTCAGCAGGGTGCGCTCGCCGAGCTGCCAGTCCAGGGACGGCGCAAAGACGTAGCGCTCCTCCTTCGAGGTCACCGCCTGGCCATCCTTCTCCCGGGCCAGTCCCACCAGCCGATAGGCGAGCTGCTCGTTGATGGCACCGGTGCTGTCGAGGGTCATCTCCTTGAGGGTGCCCGTGCCGGTCGCCACGCTCACGTTGTGCTTGCTCTCCCGCTGGGGGCGCTTGGCGATGAGGTTGACCATGCCGCCGGGGGGCATGCTGCCATAGAGCACCGATGTCGGCCCCTTGAACACCTCCAGCTGCTCGATGGCCACCGGATCGATCTGGGGTTGCAGGTTCCAGTCGTTGTACTGGAGCAGCAGGCCGTCATAGAAGTTCTGGTAGTTGTCAAAGCCACGGATGTTGAACAGATCCAGCCGATTGACCGCCCCGCCCCGCAGCTCGGTGTTGACACCGGGCACGTAGCGCAGCGCCTCGCTCACCGAACTGACACCGCGCAGCGACAGGGTCTCCCCATCCACCACCGAGATGGCCTGGGGCGTCTCGATGGGGTCGAGCCGGGTCTTGGTCGCGGTGTTGCGATAGGTCTGGCCGAGCACGGTCAGGGTCTCGTCGGCGGTGGCCGTATCCTGGCTTTCGGGCGCGGCGGCCTGTACAGAGCCTGCAAGCAGGGTGGAGATGGTCACGGCGACCAGGGTCAAAGGGGGGTGAACAAGCTGCATCTGATCCTCGATTACTTACTGCATGTGAATAGTAACAAATATCATTTGCATTTTATTGTTCTATTTTGCCCCGATATTAACAATTTGGGGCATGTTGGCGGGGGAGCGGGGAAAGCGAGGGTGGCAGGCACGCCATCTGTTATCGGAGGCAACATGGCAACGCCGTCGAGGCTCTCAGGGAGGCCCATCATGGCCGCCTGATGAAGGACACCGCCTTCACTTGCACAGCCAATTAGAAAGTAACCATCACATATTCAGAACATGGCGGCATTTTCACCACCATATTCACACTCATCAGATAAGTATGGTCGCGTTCTCCCTCCCCTTGTTGATCCTGGTCAATCGCTATTGATAAAGGAGGCGATAGCATGCCCACCCTTTTATCAGCCCTGATTGAGACAATACCAAGCCATCAGCACACGCCTATGAATGAGACCGCCCACCAAAATCTGCACTGCGATACCCAGCTCAACGTCACCTTCGGAGTCATCATCCTGACCCTGCTTATCGCCCTGATGGCCGTCAGTGTCAGCATCCGGACCTCTGCCGAGCGCAAGTACCACAAGGTGGCGGCCATGTTCGTGCACAACATGGCGACCCAGTCCATCGAGCCACAGTTCAAGTCACTGGAGCATGTCCTCAACGAAACGGGCAGTGTCATCGATGAATCAGGCCTGGATGCCTTCCTCAATGAGGATCATACGCCCCTTAGCCTCTCCCTGATGCAAACGTTGGCGCTCACCCCCTATGTGAAGAGCATCCTGCTCGCCGATCCGCAGGGGCGGTTCAACGCCATCCCCCATCTGCCGGTCGAGGAGCACGTTGATGCCAGGGAGCGCCCCTGGTTTCTCGCGGCCGCCGTGCGAACCCTCTTCGTGCACTACACCGACCACTACACCAGCAAGTTCGATGACAAGAGCCGCAGCGTCTCCGTCTCCCGCCCCCTGCTCGACAAGGAGGGGTTCTTCCTCGGCACCCTGGCCATGAACGTGGATCTCGAGCAGATGAGCTATCCCCTGCGTCAGCTCATGAGCCCTCTCAAGGGGGAGTTCTACCTGGTCGATCGGGCAGGCGACATCCTGCTGCACTCGGATGTGGGGAACCTGTTTCGCCATCGCGTGGACCGCCGGCTCATCGAGCAGATGACCAACGGCGCCGACCACCTCTTCGATGCAAAGCGCCAGACCCACCTCTACTACCACTCCTTCTCCAACCCGGACTGGTTCGTCATCTATGCCGTCAGCGATGCCAGGTTCAAGGAGGTAAGCAGCCGCGAGTCCCACCAGCTCCAGATCACCCTGGTGGGCTGCATGCTGATCTGCCTGCTCTGCTGGTGGTCCTTGCGTCATGTGCTCAGCAAGATGATCTTCGAGATCATCGCCCTGATGCGCGCCGGACGCATCCACGCGGGCAAACCGGGGGATCAGTTGCGCCAGGAGATCCAGAACGGCCATCGCCAGATGCAGGAAGCCGTGGAGGCGTCCAACACGGATGCCCTGACGGGCCTGTTCAATCGCCGCTGCTTTGACAAGGCACTCGACGACCAGCTGATCGCCGGCCGCCCTTTCTGCCTGGGGTTGATCGATCTGGACAACTTCAAATCCATCAATGACACCCACGGCCACCCGGTCGGTGACGACGTCCTGTGGGCGGTGGCCCGGAAAGGGCGGCAGATTGCAGGCAAGGAGGCCACCCTCTATCGCTACGGCGGCGAGGAGCTGGCCATCATCATTCCCGGGGAGGACAGCGTCAGAGCACGGAGGCTGATTGAACAGTGGCGCACCCAGGTGGCACAGCGGTCATGGCGCGAACCGGAACTGGTGGTGACCTTCTCTGCCGGGTTGGGACTGTGGCGACAGGAGTCCGCCGAGCAACTGCTGGCGCGGGTCGATCAGGCGCTCTATCAGGCCAAGGATGCCGGCAAGAATCGGGTGCACCATGCCGACTGATCCCCTGGCACAGCGTCTGCGTCTGGCCATCGTGCTCGGGCTCCTCTTGCTGGTCGGCCTCACCGCCCTCAACCTCCTGCAGGCGGCCAGCGGCCTTCGCAAGGACAACGCGCGCAGCCTGAACCATGCCCGGGCCATGATAGAGAGTGCCATCAACGACGGTCAGTCCCTGGTTAAGGCCGCCCGCCCCCTCGCCATGGGCCGCTGCCAGGATGAGCAACTGGCCCTGCGCGACCTCATCACCGCCTCCCCCTATGCGCGGGCACTCTATGTGCTGGAGGGGCAGCAACTGCGCTGTACCACCCTGCACAGGCCCATCCTCACCCGGGATATTCCCCGTGGCCCGGCGGGCAACCAGACGCTGATCCTCGCCAGACACAGCCCCATCACCGGGCAGACCGCCATCCTCTACCGTCAGCCATCCGGCGATCGCACCCTGCTGGTGGAGCTGGACGGCTTCCACATCTTCGGCGCCTTGCAGGCCGTGATGGGAGAGGACAACCTCTTCTTCCTCCTCGGGGACCAGGCCCTCGATGGCCACGGCAGGACCCTGCCCGCAGCCCGCCTGCTGGAAGGGGGACAGCGTCTGCAACAAAGCGAGCCCACCGCTCATCCCTATCGCCTGGTGGCGCTCAACGGTTACAAGGAAGTGCTGGCGTTTGCCTGGGCGTACAACCAGGAGAACCTGCTTGCCGCCCCTGTGCTGGCGCTGTTGCTGGGGCTGCTCACCTTCTATCTGAGGGGGCGCAGCGGCTCCCCTCGCAGCGAGCTTGCCAGAGCCATGGCGGCCCGGGAGTTCATCCCCCATCTGCAACCCGTGATGGACAGGCAGGGGCGCCTGCGCGGTTGTGAAGTGCTGATGCGCTGGCGTCATCCCACACAAGGGATGATTGCCCCCAACCACTTCATCCCCCTCGCGGAGGAGTGCGGCTACATAGTGCCGATGACTCGCCAGTTGATGGCCCAGACCCGGGATTATCTGGTCGGGGTGGCCAACAGGCTGCCCCTCGGCTTTCACGTCGCCGTCAATGTCTGCGCCCAGCACTTCAAAAACCAGGACATCGTCGCCGAGTGCCGCGACTTTCTTCGCGCCTTCCCGGGTCAGGATCTGCGTCTGGTGCTCGAGGTGACGGAGCGGGAGATGGTGGATGCGGACGAGCAGACCCGCGCCATCTTCGATGCCCTGGACGAGCTGGGCGTGCTCATCGCCATCGATGACTTTGGCACCGGCCACTCCAGCCTCTGCTATCTGCAGATGTTCCATGTGGACATCATCAAAATCGATCGCAGCTTTATCAAGGGAATGAAAGAGGAAGGCCCCTCCCGCCATATCGTCGAAAACATCCTGGATCTCGCCCATCGCATGGGGCTGGCTCTGGTCGCCGAAGGGGTGGAGACCCAGGAACAGGCCGAGATGGCACGCCACTATGGCATCGACTACCTGCAGGGCTTCTACTTCGCCAAGCCGCTGCCACCGGCCCAGTTCACTGATCTCCTGACCAGCGCCACACGCCCGGAGCCATCCCGGCGCCATGCCGGGGTGAGCCTCCTTCCCTAACGAGGGGCGACGGGCAGCCAGTACTCCATGGTGGCGTCGGGCTGCTGGCCGTCAAAGCCGGGGGCATAGCGCTCCAGTTCGAAACCGTCCAGCCCCCAGTATGCCGACTCCGGCAGCCAGTGCAGGATGAACCAGTGCAGGCTCTCCCCCAGCTGGGCAATGGGTCCTTTGTGGGTGAGCACGGCATACTCCTGAGCCGGCACGTTGAGACTCGACAGGCCGGGGGGCGTAGGCGCCGTCGTGGTCACCCCGGCCCAGTAAGGCAGCCGTTCCCCTGCCCCCGATACACCCACCACCCCCAGCCATTCCCTCGACAGGTCCAGCGCCCCCGTCTCGCGCAGCGCTCGCCAGATGGCGGGCACCGTCTGCTGAAAATCCGGTGAGGCATCGAACAACCCCCGGATCGTGCCACTGACTCCCTGCAAGGTGAACGCCGGCAGGCTCTCTATGCGCACCTGCACCAGGTTGGGAGAGGCAGAGCGGGGGACCGCCGCCCGCACCAGGGGCGTGCGCAACCCCAGCCGCAGGCCCCGCTTGCGATACGCCAGCGGCGAGCAGCCAAATTGCTGCTTGAAGGCGCGGCTGAAACTCACTTCCGAGCCAAACCCGTGATCCAGCGCCACATCCAGCACCCGCAGCCGGGTGGAGAGCAGCGCCTCCGCCGCCATGCTCAGCTTCAGCTCGCGCACATAGTGAGCCACCGTCTGGCCCGTCTCATGCAGGAATACCCGTTGCAACTGCCAGCGGGACCAGCAGCTCTGCCGGGCCAGCGCCTCCAGGGAGAGCGGCTGATCCAGATTGGCATGGATGTAGTCGAGCACTCGCTCGATGCGGATGAGGTGGGCGCGCGCCTCGGGTGCCGGCTCACGGAGTGGGTGGGGAGAAGTCGGTGTCATGATGCGCTTGAGACCACGCCAGCAGAGGGCGCTCTGGCCCGGGAGGGCCACATTAAACAGGGGTGTCGCGCCGACCGCAAGGCCGGCGCACCGCCTGGCTATTCATCCCGCCCCGCTCAGGGTAGACGGCTCTGGCCATGCTCGGCAAAGTGGCTGCGAAGGGCGCTGATCACCCGCCGCACCTTCTCCGGGATCTCCCGCTGGGGGGTGATGGCATGGATCTCCATGGGAGGGGCCAAAAAGCCCGGCAGCAGCACGAGCAATCGACCGGTGGCGATATCTTCTTCTATTTCACCTTCCGGTTGCAGCGAAATCCCCTGCCCTGCCAGGGTGAACTGGCGCAGGGGCAAGACGTTGTTGCACAGCACCCTGGGCTTGGGCTTGATCTTGTGGGCCTCCCCCTTCTCGTCCAGCAGCAGTATCCCACCCCCCAGCATGTCCGAGGCCAGCCAGTCGTGGGCCAGCAGATCCGCCGGGCTGCGCGGCGTGCCCTTGCGTGCCAGATAGGCGGGCGAGGCACACAGCAGCATCCGGGTCTGACCCAGTCTGCGCGCCACCAGGGTGGAATCTTCAAGCGTGCCGACCCGCAGCGCCACGTCGATGCGATCCTTGATGAGATCCCGCTTCTCGTCGTCGGCAATGATCTGGATGCCCAGGCCCGGGTGCGCCTGCAGCAGCGGCGAGAGCGCCCGCGCCAGGGGCTGGCCCGCCATCCCCACCGGCGCGGTGATCCGCACTTCTCCGAGCAGGCTGTCGCGCACCTCCGAGAGGCGCAGCTCGGTGTCGTTCAGGGTCTGCTGCAACGACTGGCAACCCTGCCACACCACTTCCCCCGCCTCGGTCAGGCTGAGGCGGCGGGTGGAGCGGTGCAGCAGGGTGAGGCCGAGCAGGCTCTCCAGCTGGCTGATATGCTGGCTGACGGCGGACGGGGTCATGCCGAGGGCCTTGGCGGCGCCGGTCATGCTGCCCGCCTCCACCACGGCCGCGAAGATGGCGTAGCGTCTGAGCTGATCCATTATGAAGCCCTGCTTACAAGTGAATGCAATTTTAAGTGGATTATTAAATCACACTCGGGGGCGTAGGATAGCCCCATTCCCACAGTGAAGGAGAATTCCCATGAAGATTGCCCTCATCGGTGCCAGCGGTTTTGTCGGTTCAGCCATCCTCCAGGAGGCCGTCAGCCGCGGTCATCAGGTCACCGCCATCGTGCGTGACGTGAGCAAGGTCGCCGCTCACCCGCAAGTCACCGCCGTGGCGGTGGACGCCCAGGACAGCCAGGCACTGGCCAAGGTGCTCAAGGGGCACGATCGGGTGATCAGTGCCTACAACCCGGGCTGGAGTGCCACGGACATCTACGATCAGTACCTCAAGGGGGCCAGCGCTATCGTGGCCGCCGCCAACGACGCCGGGAGCTGGCTGCTGGTGGTCGGCGGTGCCGGCAGTCTGGAAATCGCCCCGGGCGTGCAGCTGGTGGACACCCCGGAGTTCCCGGCAGAGTGGAAGCAAGGGGCCCTCGCGGCCCGGGATGGTCTCACCGCCCTTCGCCGGGAAACCACCCTCGACTGGCGTTTCGTCTCCCCACCCGTGTTCCTCGAACCCGGCGAGAAGCGCGGCGGTTACCGCCTTGGCACGGATCAGGTGCTGTTCAGCGGCGAGCAGCCCGCCGGGATCACGGTCGGCGATCTGGCGGACGGGGTGCTGAACGAGGTGCAAGCACCGGCTCACCTGCGCCAGCGTTTCACCCTGGGTTATTGAGGAAAGGCGCGCCAGCAACCCTTCCCATGACAGTCCCACGGAGGGAGGCGGATGCCTCCCTCCGCCTTTTCTCTCCCGCGTCTATCCCGTCACGCCAATGTCGCTCTCACCCGGTACGGCAGATCGCCGCCTGAGCCGCCCGTTGCTCGTTCCATTCGCTCAAGTCCGAATTCCATTTCGAATTTTGTATATAACTAAGAATATTTTGTTGCTTCCACCTTATAACCTCGAACAGTAGCATCACCCTCAACCCAAACGGCGCCACTCAAGAAGAGTGCGCCCCGGTTTCGCAACACCCCGCACGCCGGGGCACGCAGACCCCGTTCACGGAAAGTGAGGAGATGCCCATGACCACCCCATCATTGCCGATCATCGATCTCGCCGCCCTCAAGGGCACCCCGGCTGCACGCAGCCAGATGCTGGCGCAGCTTGGCCAGGCCGCCCGCGAAGTGGGCTTTTTCTATCTGGTGGGCCATGATCTGAGCGAATCGGCGCGCCAGGAGACCCTGGCGCTCGCCGCCCGCTTCTTCGCCCTGCCACTTGAAGAAAAACTGGCGGTGCAGATGGTCCACTCCCCCCACTTTCGCGGCTACAACCAGGTGGGGGCAGAGCCACCCGGGCACGGCCGGATCTGCGGGAGCAGTTCGATATCATGAACGAGGCCCAGGCCCTGCCTGTGGCGCACATTCGTGAACCCTGGCAGCGCCTCATCGGCCCCAACCAGTGGCCCGCCGCCCTGCCCGAGATGAAGACACGGCTGCTGGCATGGCAGGATCGACTGAGCGACATCACCCTCACCCTGCTGGATGCCTTCGCAGAGGTGCTGGGGCAGCCCGCCGGAGTATTTGATGAGAGCATTCGCGGTGCCCCCTACCAGCACATGAAGCTCATTCACTACCCCGGACAACCGGAAGGCAGCAGTGGTCAGGGGGTAGGTGCCCACAAGGATCCCGGCTACCTGACCCTGGTGATGCAGGACGATCACTCCGGGCTCGAGGTGGAGACGGCAGATGGCTGGATCCCCGCGCCCCCCCTGCCGGGCGCCCTGGTGGTCAACATCGGCGAGCTGCTGGAGCTCGCGTCCGACGGCTACCTCAAGGCCACCCTGCACCGGGTGGTGAGCCCGCCTCCCGGGGTATCGCGCCTCTCCTGCGCCTTCTTCATGGCGGCAAGGCTGGATGCGACTGTGCCACTGCTTAGCCTCTCCCCCGAGCTGGCGGCGCTGGCCGAAGGGCCCCAGAGCGATCCCGCCAACCCGCTCTTTTATCAGGTGGGGGAAAACGTGCTCAAGGGGAGGCTGCGCTCCCACCCGGATGTGGCGGCCCGCCACTATGCAGGCGAGCCGCAGCGCGAGCCAGCGCTAGTCTGACAACCCGCCACACGACATTAGAAAAGGGGCGCGACGGCGCCCCGGATAACACAAGCAGTCGGGCAACAGCCTGGCAATGACGGAGTACAAAAATGAAATTCAAGACCATGAGCGTGCACAGCGGCCAGCGGATCGATCCCCAGACCGGCGCCCTCACCACCCCGCTCTACCAGAGCAGCACCTTCAGCTACTTCAACGCCCAGGCGGGCAAGGAGCGCTTCGCCGGTCAGGCTCCCGGCTTCATCTACAGCCGCTTTGGCAACCCCACCACCGCCGAGCTGGAGCAGAAGCTGGCAGCCCTCGAAGGTGCAGATGAGGCACTGGTGGTGGCAAGCGGCATGGCGGCGGTGAGTGCCATCATGTATGCCCTGGCCGACAGCGGTGATGAAGTGGCCTATATCGGCCCCCTCTACGGCGGCACCGATGCCTTCCTCAAGCAGACCTTCAGCCGCGCCGGCATCAAGATCACCGCCTACGAGAGCGATCAGGCGCTGCTGGCCAACATCCGCCCCGCCACCAAGGTGGTACTGTTCGAAACCCTGACCAATCCCACCCTCAAGGTGGTGGATCCGCGGGTGGTGGTGGAGGCGGCCCGCAAGGTGGGCGCCATCACGGTATGTGACAACACCTTCCTCACCCCCTACCTGCTGCGCCCGCTCGAGCTTGGCATCGACATCGTCATGCACAGCGGCACCAAGTATCTGGGCGGTCACGGCGACATCATCGCCGGGGTGGTGGCGGGTCGTCATGAGCTGATGAAGTCGATTCGCACCGTGGCCCTCAAGCACATCGGCTCTCCCATCGGCCCGCAGGAGGCCTACCTGCTGCAACGGGGGGTCAAGACCCTTCCCCTGCGCATGGATGCCCACCTGCACAACGCCCAGAAGGTGGCCGAGTTCCTGGATGCCCACCCGGCGGTGAAGAAGGTGATCTACCCGGGCCTTGCCAGCCATCCGGGCCACGATGCCCTCGGCGCCTTCGCCAGCGGCTTTGGCGGCATGGTGAGCATCGAGCTGGAAGGGGGGTTTGAGCGCAGCGCTACCCTGCTCGACAACCTGCAACTCTTCGTGCAGGCGGTGAGCCTCGGCGATCTCGAGAGCCTGGCCTGCCATCCGGCCAGCACCACCCACGCCGCCATGGACGAGGCGAGCCGCCTCGCCGCCGGGGTCAATGACGATCTCATCCGCTTCAGCATCGGGGTGGAAGACGCCGACGATCTGATTGCCGATCTGGCCGCCGCCCTGGCCCTCCTCTGATATCCAGTGGCGATCCGGGGGAGTGACGCAATAAAAAAAGGGAAGGCAATGCCTTCCCTTTCTATTTTTCTGCCCGGCGCCCTCATCAGGCGTCGTGGTAATCCTGGCAGGCGCTCAGGGTGTTCTCCATCAGGCTGGCGACCGTCATGGGGCCCACGCCCCCCGGTACCGGCGTGATGAAGGCGGCATGATTGCGCGCGGTCTCATACTCCACATCTCCCACCAGGGAGCCGTCCGCAAGGCGGTTGATGCCCACGTCGATCACCAGGGCACCGGGTTTGACCCACTCCCCCGGAATGAAGTTGGGCTTGCCCACCGCCACGACCAGCAAGTCGGCCCGGCGCACCTGGGTCTCCAGATCCTGGGTGAAGCGGTGACAGGTGGTGGTGGTGCAACCGGCCAGCAGCAGCTCCAGCGTCATGGGGCGCCCCACGATGTTGGAAGCCCCGACCACCACCGCATGCAGACCGTGGGTCTTGACGCCTGTGGTCTCGATCAGGGTCATGATCCCCTTGGGGGTGCAGGGTCGCAGCGCCGGGATGCGCTGGGCCAGACGACCCACGTTGTAGGGATGGAAGCCATCAACGTCCTTGTCGGGACGAATGCGCTCCAGTACCTGGGTGGTATCGCAGTGGGCCGGCAAGGGCAACTGCACCAGGATGCCGTCCACTTCCGGATCCTCGTTGAGCTGGTCGATCAGGGACAGCAGCTCCGCTTGTGTCGCCGTGGCGCTGAGGTCATAGGAGCGGGAGACAAATCCCACCTCTTCACAAGCGCGACGTTTGCTGCCCACATAGACTTGGGAGGCCGGATCCAGCCCCACCAGGATCACCGCCAGACCCGGTGCCCGTTTCCCCTGCGCCAACCGCTGTTGGACTTGCGCTGCGACCTGATTGCGAATCGTTTGCGCAACCTGTTTTCCATCAATGATTTTGGCAGACATCGTTCTTCACTCACCATGTGTTCAACTGCGGCGCATTGTCGCATTTTTTTGGCGCGGGTGTTAGCGGCTCTCGCAGGGAGGGCAATAAGTAGGCACTTGAATTTACTGGTGGAAAAAGTCGTTGACGCTGACTTTGGCGCTTGGGTATGATGCCCGCCCGTTGCCCAGTGGTGCCGCCGAAGGTATGCTGGATGGCGAATTTTCGGTGATTAGCGCAGCCCGGTAGCGCATCTGGTTTGGGACCAGAGGGTCAAAGGTTCGAATCCTTTATCACCGACCAGGTTCATCGGGAAATCCCCGGATTTCTTGATACAACGCGCCCTTAGCTCAGTCGGATAGAGCAACGGCCTTCTAAGCCGTGGGTCGCAGGTTCGAATCCTGCAGGGCGCGCCATTTAAAATGTGTTTTAAATCATTGAGTTATTGACGAAGAGTGTGACTTATCGTCCATTCGGCAGATTATCTCAAGATGACCTTGGCCACGCCTTGGCAGACACAAAATGGCGATGATTTCAGTGGTGGCTGTAGCTCAGTTGGTAGAGTCCCGGATTGTGATTCCGGTTGTCGTGGGTTCGAGCCCCATCAGCCACCCCATTATTTCTCTGTTGTTGCTATCTGTTGCGAAAGAAATGAAAGGCTTGAATATGGCCGGCAACTCATCAGCAAGGCAGACTTCGCGCAATTTATGCGCGGCGATAAACCGGCCCCGCGTCGGTTTTTTGTTTTAGCGAATCAATTAACGCCCATGGAGGCGGCTTATGTCTCTTCGTCATCCGGGTCGCAAGCAGCCCGCTCGCCAGCCCTCCCCCGCGACGGGCAACCCCGCCCTCGATCTCTTCCACCGCAACTGGCAAGCGCTCGAAAAGCTACAGGCAAAGATCGACAAGCAAGCCCTCAACGGCCGCGATATCTATCAGCGTTTCACCAGCGAAATAGAACCCCTTGAGCGTCAACAGTGCGAGCTCATCTTTGCCCTCGCCAAGCGCCTGGTCGATTTTACGGCTCGCAAGAGCTTTACCCTGTGGCAGCGGGAGACCTTGCACCACTGGATCCACGATCTCATCAGCTATATCGAGTCCAATCCGTTTCGTGGCGAGATGGATTTGGCTCCCCTCTTTCACCAAATCCAAACCAATACCGCCCTGCACATGGATGACGAACAGCTCGACTATCAGTGTGACGTTCTTACCCAGATGCTGATGGAGACTTGTGGCCACTGCCCCGATGACATCGATACCTTGCGCGAGATGCTCAAAAACCCCGATCGGTTGAACGAGTACATGATGAATGCGGCGCGCCAGCATATGGCCGAAGAGTGCAACACCGTCGATAAAGAAGAGGATGCCCGCTTCGACGATGATGAGTTGTTTGCCGATGAGCCTCTCTTCGGCACTGAGCAGCAAGATGCTTTTGCCCACGCGCGCACACGTCGTGAGCAAGAGGAAGAGGCGCGCATCGAACAGTTGTTCAGCAAATCCAGCCTCAAGCAGCTCTATCGCAAGCTCGCCCTGGCGCTGCACCCGGATCGGGAACCCGACCCCGTCATGCAGGCGGAAAAGACCCGCATCATGGGCCAACTCAGCCAGGCCTGGGAAAACAAAGAGATGTTCACCCTGTTGCAGCTGGCCCACACCCACCTGCCCGAGTTCGATAACCTGCTCAGTGACGAGAACCTCGCTTACCTCAACCCGATGCTGAAACGCCAGCTACGCGAGCTCGAAGTCAGCTACTACGGCGGGCAAGACGGGCTAATGGGCGCGGTGCTGCACAAATTCAAGCAATCATCCAAGAAAAAGACCGAGCAGGCCTTTGCCGAACATCGGGACTATTTGCTGCGTGATATCGACCACCTGACTGCCCAGCTGGCCGAGATCACCACCCTGCAGACCCTCAAACCCTATCTGGCGGCCCGCTGGGATCAGAAGCAAATGAGGTGGGATGAGGAAGAGGACGATATGGAATGGCTGTTTAGGTAATGGCCAGCGGTGACCGACCATCTCATCAAACAATCAAGGCGCCACTGGCGCCTTGATTGTTTTCACACTGCTGGTTTTTACACTGATCGTGCTATCGGATAGCCAGCCTTAAATCAGGGTCACCTGACGCGCTTTGCCATCAGGCGCCAGCGCCTGTTCCTCATCGTGGATAGTTGTGAAGGGCTCAGGGGAAATGGCGGCTGCCGATGCGATTTTGCGCTGCTGATATTGGGCCAGACGCAAGTCCAGCAGCTCTTGCACCATGCGATGCAGAGGATCGATATCCTCCTCACTCACCGCGAAGCGTGGGCAGAAGCGATCCTCCCTTACCTCGAACCAGTACTCCCCCTTGGCGCCTGGATTGCCGCCACTGCTGAACTTGATCGGATTGCTCTTCCAGTAACTGAGCCAAGCCGGGCTGTCGGCGCTCAGGGCTTGCTGCTTGGCCGGCAGATCGAGACGGGCCAGCTCGGGATGCCGCTCGAACAGGTAACGGGAGTGGCTGGCCAGCGCTGCCAAGGTGGGTGGCTCACGCAGACCGTCGAGTTCGAGCAAGGCCAATAGCAGGATCAACTTGAAGCTCTTGTTGAGCACGGTGTTCTCCACCCCCGCACGCAGAAAGTCGCCGTGCCGGTTCAGCACGCGCAGCTCCTCCTCCCCCAGATCGCCCGCTTGGGCGAGCAGCTCAAACCAGCCCCCCTGTTTTTGGGTATCGAAACGCAGTTGCTCACCCAGCCGGGCAACCCAGGTTTGCCGCGCAGTGGGACGATAACCGAGGTCCTTGAGGATCTGATAGGTCTCAAGCAGAGTCGGTTGCTGCTGCCTTTTTAACAGCGCTAGCAACGGAAGCAGCTTGGGATCCAGATTGATAAAACAACCTGCCGCCAGCGTCATCGCCCCGTTTGCGTGCGTTGGCGAGTAGGTCAATTGCGTTTGCAGCAGCTGAGGCTTGTAGAGACACGCCTTGTGATTGCCCACCAGATCGATCACCACCAGGCGTTCTTTGCCTTGATAGAGGCGCAAGCCCCGCCCCAACTGTTGCAGGAACACGATGCGCGACTCGGTGGGACGCAGCATCAGCACGGTATCGATGGCGGGCAAGTCGGTGCCTTCGTTGAACAAATCTACCGAGAAGATGATATCGAGCTCGGCGGCGGCCAATTGCTCCTGGGCGGCTTGTCGCCCCTGACGGGAGCCCGCATAGACGGCTACCGCCCGCACTCCGGCTTGCTGGAAGACGCTGGCCATAAAATCGGCATGACGGGTCGAGATGCAGAAGGCCAGCGTGCGCTGCTGGCGTAAACGTCGCCACTGGCTAAGGGCGTGCTGAGCCCGCTTCTGACTGGCGAAGGCACTCTCCAGCGCATGGGGGTAAAACTGACCGTTGCGCCAAGGCAGCGCGGCATAGTCGATAGTGTCATCCAAAATGCCGTGATAGGTGAGCGGCACCAGCATCTTTTGCTCAATGGCGAGCGCCAGCCCCCGTTCAAAGACGAGATTGTTGTCGCACAGCGCCAGAATATCGGCCTGATCGGTGCGGTCAGGGGTCGCGGTCAGCCCGAGCAGGAAGCGGGGCTTGAAGTGGTTTAGCAAGCGCCGGTAGGAGGGTGAGGCGGCATGATGAAACTCATCGACCACCACGTAATCGAAGTGATCCGGTGCAAAGCGCAGCAGATGCCGACTCTTGCCCAGCGTCTGAATGGAGGCAAACAACCAGTCGGCCTCATCCTGCTGCTGACCGTGATAGAGGCCAGAATTTGCCTGCGGCGCCATGTGCAAGAAGGTCTGGCGCGCTTGGGTCAGGATCTCCTCCCGATGGGCAACAAACAGCAGGCGGGCCGCCTGCATCTGGCGCACATCAAAAGCCGCGAGCCAAGTCTTACCAAGGCCGGTCGCCATGACCACCACGCCCCGTTTATGCCCCTGTGCCCGCGCGGCTTGCAGCGCCATCAGCGCCTCTTGCTGCACGCTGTTGGGGATGGGGGCTTCACGCAGCTGCTCGGCGCTGCTGCGATGATCCCCGGTGAGCACCCGCAACTCCCGCAGCGCGCTCTGCCGATAGCGAGCGAGGTAGCCATCTATCCAGTCGTGGGTAAGGAGCACGACCCGCGCGTCTTGCGCCAGCCGCTCGATTTGAGCCGCGAGCTGACGCAGGCTGTGATGCGGCTCGCTGGGTCCGCTCGGCTCAGCCCTGAGCGACCAGTTCCACTCCAGCGACTCGGTAAGGGCGGCGGCAGAGATATTGCTGGAGCCGAGAAACGCCTGACCACCGAGCACCGCTGGCGACCCTTCCTGGCCAACTTGCTGGCCTAGGTACTGGGCTGCGTGCTGGACAAACAGATAGGACTTGAGGTGAAAACCGCGATTGCCCTGACTCTGGTAGATCAGCGCGCAAGAGCGAGCGGGATCAAATTTGAGCAACTCGCGCAGCGCCACCGGCTGGGTCACCTCCAGATAGTCCGAGGTGATCACCCGAAGCCGTGCTCCTCGCGCCAGCGCCTCGTGCAGGGCACCGCGCAACAACACCAGCCCGCTTTGGCGAATAAAGGAGACACACAACTCAATGCGGCTACCCTCGCCACAACGGGCGATGGCGTCCAGCAGATGTGGCAACAGGGGATCGTTGAACTCCGGATCCCCCGCCTCTCCCCCGCTGATGAGCACGGGTGCACTCATGACCCGACCTTGCGCACGATGGCGTTAAGCCAACACTCCTGCTCGCGGCCGGGGCGTCGATCCGCAGTCTGCCAGATCTCGACCTCGCTCAGCGGCAACGGCGTTATCAGGGCTTGCAGCCCCGCCTCATCCAACTGGGTGAAGGCTCGGCCATCGCGCTCGGTCTCGTCTACCCCATATTTGAACGAGCAATAGAGCAGACCACCGTCGGCGAGTTGCTGGCACAGATGGACCATTACGGCATCCAATTCGGCACGGGGAACATGCAGCAGACTGGCACAGGCCCAGATGGCATCGACCGGCGCGGGAGCCACGAACTGATCGAAACGGCACAGTTGCACCGGCTGACCAAGCAGGCGCTCGGCGCGCAGGGCCAGCTCCGCGCTGGCATCGAACGCAGTGACCTGAAAGCCCTGCTCTCGGAAGTAGAGACTGTCCCGACCAGAGCCGCAGCCCGCATCGACGATATGAGCGCCGGGAGCGAGCAGAGGCAGGAAGCGCTGGTAAAGCGGCTGCATATCGACCGACAGCGTGCCTTCGACGAAGCTATCGGCGTGTTGGTTGTAGTAATCGATAGACATAGTAAGCAGGCACCTAGCAGAAAACGCTCAGATTAACAGAGAGTTAGGGGTAAAAAAATCGAGTCAGTGCCATTTCAGACAATCCGCAGTACGGGAAGGCCAACTGGCACCTTCTTCGCTATTCATAAATGTTCTATTGACCCTAACGGCGCTCAGTTCATGCTATCAAAAAGAGTGTTATTCTAAGCCTGAGAGCACGGTAGCTCTATGAAGCCAGATCACCAAATCGATCATTTCTACTATTTGGCCAAGATGTACGCTGCGTCAGCGATTCATCATGGCGGTCTAATAGATCAGAACCACAGTCTGGGTTCACTTTGCGCCCAACACTGCTGGCGGTGTGCTCTGCCCATCACATCTAACTTGCCCCAAGGAGTTGGTGCGACAAGTTGTGCCATTGGAGGACCGCAGGTTGCCGAGGCTATCTTTACGCCAGGTGACGGTCTCGCCGGTGCTGGGATTGCTGACCCGTACATTGCCTAGACTATCTTTGCGGTAAGTGGTGCCTTCGCTGCTGCGCACATTGCCGAGAGAGTCTTTGCGCCAGGTGGTGCCGCTTTGCGAATCCCTGACGTTGCCGAGACTGTCCTTGCGCAGGGTGCCGCTATTGCCATCATCACACTGGTAGCGGGTATTACCGAGGCTGTCTTTGCGATAGGTACAGTCGGCGGCCCCGGCACTCTGGACCACCAGCAGTAACAGGGCACCAGCTAACACGCCGAGCGGGGGTAACGAAGGTGACATAAACATGCTCCTTGGTTGGGGCTGACTGGGACTCTCTTCAAGCGGGTCCAGTATATGCCGCCTCAATACCCATGCCGATACTGGTTACATACACATGTCGCATTTTGGAGCAGATGCGGGGTGTCTGATCACCGAGCCGGCGTTTATCGGCGGGGTTGTGGCTTGATGGTTGATTTGGGAAACAGCGCCCCTAATAGTGCTACATTTTGCCGAAAGCCTTGTGGTGTAAAGCATCTCTACCATCAGGTGGCAAAGCCTGACGTGGCAAGACTCAGACCTCGATGTGTGCTCAATGCCTCTTGTCGAGGCTGTACGAGTGCAGTGATCTACTATTCGGAACAGCTATTTAGTGTAGGAGGTGTGTTTATGACATTTCATAAAAATAGAAGCGCCGGGTATCACCCGGCGCTTCATCATCATAGTCTTGCAGACTTCACTTAGTAAAGGGTGCAACCCCAGCGGTAACTGCGCCCCAGCAACTGATACTCGGGACGCACGCTCTGACTCCAGGAGTCATCGCCACCCACCCCCATGTGGGCGCCATCGAGACATACCCACAGCCCCTCTTCGGCCACCAGATCGCTCTGGTGACGAGCGGCGGCCAGCTGTTGCTGACTGAAGCGGCTGGCACTGAAATGGAAGCTGCCGTTCACTGTCGTGCTGCCCAGCTGCAGCTGACGGGTATCGCAGCGCAAACCGTTGTCGCTCGGGAAGATGTAAGGGGTGTGCATGGCCTCCAGCGGCAAGCTCCAGTGCCCCAGATCGGCTCCCAGCAGGCGATCCGGATAGTTCTCGTGAGGACCGCGCCCCAGCCATTCGGCGCGCACCGGCACTTCGGCCAGATGGAGCAGCAGACCAATCCGCGGCAGCGACGGCAACGCCTGCGCCAGCTCAGTCTCTATCTCCAGGCTCATGGCGCCATCGTCGGTAAAACAGTGATGCCAGTGACTCACCAGCAGCAGCTCATCGTGGTGGAAGTAGCCATGACTGACCCGGATATCCCCTCCGGTGACCGAGATCCCCAAACAGCGGTGCTGCCATTGACCGAGGCCACACGCCTGCCAGCGGGCAATCCAGGAGTTGGGATCAGCGTGATCTGCCTCGCTGGTGCCGATGTCGTTGTCCAGCGGCGCCCGGTAGAAGTGATCCATGATCGGCGCCAGCAACTGCTCCTTCCCCGATTTTTGCCAACTGGTGATACGGCCGCTCTGCTTGTCGAGCCGCCACTGGCTGTTTGCGGCAGTGATCCGCCAACCATCCGGTTGCTCAGTCAGGATGGCGACAGCAGCGGGAGCTGGCAGGGAAAGAGGGGTCGGCAGGGTGAACTGCTGGCGGGCGACCTTGTGATCCGCCTGCGACCACAAGGTGGCTTGTGGCTGAATGATCGCCAGATCGAGCCAGGCCTGTGAGCCTGCCGCAAAGGTGGGCAGTGTCTCGCTCAGGGTCAACTCGACCACCCCTTGCGGTGCCAGCTCAAGGGAGATCTCCCCCTGCTGCTGCACATGGCCGTTCTCGCACAGCTGCCAGCAAAGCCGCTCGTTATCGGTTTCCCGGAACAGGTATTCGCTCTCGATCCGCACCCGCAGCGGGATGTGCTCAAGCAGGGTGAAGCGGAACGGCTGCTGGGCACGCTTCGCCTCGCACAAAGCGGGATGGGGGGTGCGATCAGGGAACAGCAGACCGTTGCAGCAGAACTGACGATCGTTTTGCACATCACCAAAATCGCCGCCATAACCCCAGTAGTGGCGACCATCGGCGGTGTATTTGTCGAGCCCCTGATCGACCCAATCCCAGACAAACCCGCCTTGCAGACGTGGATGATCGCGAAACGCCTGCCAGTAGTGGGCGTAGCCCCCCAGACTGTTCCCCATGGCGTGGGCATATTCACAGAGGATTAGTGGCCGGTGCTCGTCGGGCAGACCGATCCACTTGGCCAGCGCCCACTTGGTCACCGCCGGGAAGGGCTGATCCTGATGGGTTCTGGCATACATGGGGCAGATGATGTCGGTGGCCGGGGTATCGGCCCCGCCCCCCTCGTACTGCACCGGACGGCTCGGGTCGCTGCGCTTGATCCAGCCATACATGGCATCGTGGGCCGGGCCGTAACCCGACTCGTTGCCGAGCGACCAGATGATGATGGAGGGGTGGTTGAAATCCCGTGCCACCATGCGGGTGGCCCGCTCCAGAAAGGCATTGCTCCAGGCAGGATCCCGCGCCAGCCGCCCCATGGGGGTCATGCCGTGGGTCTCCAGATTCGCCTCGTCCACCACATAGAGACCGAGCCGATCGCAGAGGCGATAGAAGTCGGGGTGGTTGGGATAGTGGGAACAGCGCACCGCATTGAAGTTGTGCCGCTTCATCAGCAGCAGATCCCGCTCCATGGTGGCGCGATCAATGGCATAACCCTTGGCAGGGTGATGCTCGTGACGGTTGGCACCGCGAATAAGCAGCGGCTGACCGTTGACCCGCAGCAGGCCGCCACGGATCTCCACCACCCGAAAGCCCACATCACATGCCTCACTCTCGATAGCTTGGCCCTGCTCGTCCAGCAGGGTCAGGGTGAAGCGATAGAGATGGGGCGTCTCGGCGCTCCACTTGCGCGGCGCAGCCACGTCGAGCCACAGCTCGGCGCGATCGTCGTAAGCCCCTTTCTCATCAATGGCTTGGGTGCCGATCAGCTGGAGCAGGGTCGCGACCCGCTCGCTACCGTCATAGAGATTGGCCTCTACCGAGAGGCCAGCCCCATTGGCGACCTGCAGGGCAATCTTGAGACGGCCATCCCGATAGCAGGCATCCAGCTCGGGGGTCACCCGCATATCCATCAGATGGCGGGACGGTTTGTGCAGCAGGCTGACGGAGCGGAAGATCCCCGACAGCCACCACATATCCTGATCTTCCAGATAGGAGCCATCAGACCAACGTAGTACCAGCACCGCCAACCGGTTGCGACCGCTCTGCAGATATGGGGTCAGATCGAATTCGGCGGGCAGGCGGCTGTCCTGGGAGTAACCGACCCAGCGGCCGTTGCAGAAGAGGTGGAAGGCACTGCTCACCCCGTCGAAGATGATCCGGCTCTGTCCGCTTGCCAGCCAGTCGGCGGGCAGTTCGAACTCGCGGGAGTAGCAGCCAGTAGGATTCTCTGCTGGCACTCGGGGCGGATCGCAGGGAAAGGGGTACTTGATATTGGTGTAGATGGGGCCATCGGTGAGCGGCCGCGCAGCTGGATAGGCGGCATCCAGCTGCCAGTTGCCCGGCACTGTAATGGGGCAAGCATCCACCAGATCCTGCGCCAGCCAGCTCTCGGGCACCAATTCGGGAGCGGCAAAGAAGGAGAAGCGCCACTCGCCATCGAGCAAGAGACGGGAGGAAGAGGCCAGATCACCCCTGGCATCGGTTTCGCTGCGCCAGCTGAACATGGGGGTATGGGCGGGTAAACGATTTACACTGGTCACAGCCTGTGTTTGCCAATCGGCACGATAAATGATTTGTTGTAACGTCATACTGTTATTCATCTTTTATAACCTTTTTCAAATCTCTGATTACAAAACATTCGGTTAGTTACTGGCGGCTTTTTTTGAAACCATCGTTCTACCCTTTAACAGCCCAAGTGGCCCCATTCCTGAGAGGGTAAAAATAGAAATAAAGGTGAAAGTTGCGGCAATAATGCCCAATACCAAGTAGGTTTCACGAAAGCCCATCACCTCATACATAGAGCCAGCCCACACAGACATAAACATGGTTGCTAGCTGCTTGAAGAACTGATAGCCAATCAACCAGATAGTCGCACTAAAGCGAACATCAAATTCACTAGTGATGTACTTGAATGTGCCGACTAACAGGAATGGAACTTCCAACATATGCAGGGTTTTCAGCAAAATGACATGGCTAACTGTCTCGGCGAATGATGAGCCGATGATTCGAATAGACATGATGGTCCCAGCGATTAGCAGGGCATTTTTTCCGCCAATTCGATTCACAATCAGTGGGGCAAAAAACATGATGCTGGCGTTCAGTAACTCCCCCATAGTGGTGACATAACCAAAGTAACGAGTACCTTCTTCTTTTGTATCAAAGAATGCGGTAAAAAAGTTTGCAAATTGTTGATCAAATACGTCATACGTACATGCTACACCGATTACATAGAGGGTGAAAAACCAGAATTTTGCTTGTTTCAGCAACCTCATTGCCAGTTTTATGCTAAACCCTTTCTGATTGGCGCCAATACTATCTAACACCTCACTGGTGCTTCCACGACCAGGGTTTATAAAATAAAATAGAACCGCCATTACAACAGCAAAAGCAGACCCCATCCAGAACACGAACTCATTGTTAATGGTAAACATGATGCCTACGATAGAGGCACAGAGAGCCCAGCCTATTGCGCCAAACATCCTTGCACGGCCAAACTCGAACTGACTGGAGCGACTCACCTTCTCAACATAAGCCTCGATGGCTGGAGCCCCGCCTGCAAATACAAAACCTATGTACATGCCCCCTACGATAGAACCGAGATAGATGTTCAATTTCAGCAATGGTGCCAATACATAAAGAAAGAAGGGCGCGAAGAAGACCAGTAATCCGATGATTATCCAGAGCAAATGCTTTTTCAGCCCTAGCTTGTCAGAAACCAGCCCAAACACAGGCTGAAATAGAAGTGCAAATAAAGAAATTGTGCCGAAGACAATTCCAGTTTCAGCCTTGCTGATGCCATTTACATCATGTAACCAAATTGGAAAAAAAGGAAAGTAAGCTCCCATTATAAAGAAGTAAAGGAAGAATATGGCGCCAAACATTACCAAGTTTTTGTTCAATCCGAACAGTTTTTCAATGCTCATCAAGTATCCACCCATTTCACATAACAAGCCGACCATTTGAGCGAACCATCAAGATCCCCTCCCATGACAGCAAGAGTACGTACTAATGATGCAGCGTACTGTGACGAGAGATACAATTTATGCAATCGGTTACACTGCGACAGTGACAAGAACAACAAATAAGTGACCCAGATCACATAAAAACTAATAAAAATCTACTTTTTTCATAAAAGATCGAGAAAGCGCTACCACAAGGTAAACTCATTAACGTAAGCATTGACTAGATAGCACTCGCACTATGCTCACTCTAATTGGCAATGAAGGATCTATGTTTAACCTGATTTTGGTTAATAGCAGGCACCGAGATACGCTAGGCACATTGTAGATTGGTCCCTTGAAGATCCTAGATTGGCCCCTTGAAGATCCAGACACTTCGCCCCTCTTAACTTAAGAGGTAGTCTTGGAACTATGTTCAGTACTAGTCGCAACGAGAAGATGGTCGAAGTAATGGGATGGTCGCCCCTCCCCAAACGGCATCTAACGTGCCAATGTGGCAAAGATATTCCCACTGACTGTAGAGAGGCGAACGCTATGAAAATCACCACGATTGGCATCGATTTGGCCAAAAATGTCCTGCAGGTTCATGGCGTGGATGAGCGCGGCAAAGTGCTTCTGAAAAAGCAGCTCAAGCGGGACCAGATGATCACTTTCTTTGCCAACTTGCCCGCCTGTCTGATCGGCATGGAAGCTTGTGGTAGCGCCCATTTCTGGGCCAACAAGCTGCAAGGTCTGGGGCATACCGTCAAGCTGATGGCACCTCAATTCGTCAAACCCTACGTCAAAACAAACAAGAATGATGCCCCCGATGCCGAGGCCATTTACGAAGCGGTAACCCGGCCAACCATGCGCTTCGTGCCGATAAAGAGCAGCGAACAGTTAGCCGTCCTAGCCCTGCATCGTGCTAGGCAGGGGTTCGTCAAGGCCAGGACCGCCCAGGCCAACCAGATCCGAGGACTTTTGGCGGAATATGGGCTCATCATCCCCCAGGGCATCACCCACATCGGCCAGCGTGTTCCCGAATTCCTGGAGGACAGTGAAAACTGCTTGCCAGGGACGTTTCGCCTGTTGCTGATGCGACTCCACGAGCACCTCAAGGAACTCAATAAGCAGGTCAACGAGCTGGAGGAAGCGAGCGTACGCTGGCATCGAGACAGTGTCGCCAGCCAAACATTGGCACAGCTACCCGGTATAGGTCCTATCACCACCAGCGCCCTGGTGGCCTCCATTGGCAATCCGAGAAATTTCCAGAATGGCAGGCAGTTGGCCGCGTGGCTGGGGTTGGTGCCACGGCAACACTCCAGCGGTGGCAAGCAGACCCTGCTGGGGATCAGCAAGCGCGGCGACAGCTACTTGCGCACACTGTTAATTCATGGCGCTCGGGCGGTGCTACGAGTAGCAGAACACAAGGAGTCGTTTGCAGGAAGCTGGTTGGCCGGGGTGATGGCACGGCGCAACCCTAACGTGGCGGCGGTAGCGCAGACGGCTAGAATCATCTGGGCATTGCTGGCACACGACAGAAAATATGATGCTCACAATGGCATGGCCGCATGAAAAACAGGTTTAGTAAGGGCGGGCTGACAGCCCTGCAACAAGACGGTTGGCAATGATAATGAAGCACAGATTGCGCAGGCAATCATGAAGTGATGGCGAGACAGGTCAGACCGTGGCTGGCAAAACCCGGTGTTAACACAGCACGTCGTTAAGTGCGCTGTAAGTGATAGAGGAGCCAGTCAGCGAATTCCATCAGGGATAGAGGCTGTTGCCTCGGTGAAATCCGGATCTATGGCTGCAATCTCCACCTGACTCACTTTCATTGATTGAGGGCTTGGCAAACCGGGGCGACCATCTATGTTAACAGGGGCTGAGCGTCGTCGACGCCGGAAAAGATCTCCATCGTGCAGCAGACCTTTGAGCCCGGAATGACCGTCTCTCATGTAGCTCGCTTGCACGACGTCAACGCCAACCAGCTTTTCAAATGGCGTAAGCAATTCCAGGAAAGCTCTCTCACGGCGATCACCGCCGGTGAGGATGTTGTTACAGCCTTCGAGTTGGTTGCTGCCATCAAGCAGATCCGAGAGCTCCAGCGTCTGCTCGGGAAGAAAACCATGGAGAACGAGATCCTCAAAGAAGCCGTAGAGGTTGGTCGAGCAAAAAATGGATTGCGCATGCGCCCTTGTTGCCGGGGGACGACGATTAAGTGCTGTGAGCCAGGCCCTTAATGTATCGCGTGCGCAGCTATCCGTTCGTGTTCATCGAAAACCAGGTTGGCAAGATGGTCGTCATCATCGCCTGCATGATGATGCTGCCTTACTTGGCCGGATCATGGAGGCGATGGCTGAGCTTCCCTCCTATGGCTATCGTCGAGTCTGGGCGCTGTTACGGCGTCGGTCAGAGGCAACACGACAGCCTGTGGTAAACGCCAAACGGGTATATCGCGTCATGCGCGATCATGGCCTGTTGCTGGAAAGAAAACCGGCTGCACCATTGACCCAGCGGGCACATCAGGGGCGTGTTGCCGTCAAGGAGAGCAATCGACGTTGGTGCTCAGATGGCTTCGAGTTTCGCTGCGATAACGGTGAAAAACTACGAGTCACGTTCGCCATGGACTGCTGTGACAGGGAAACCTTGGACTAGGCTGCCAGTACCGGGGGTTACGACAGTGCCACGGTGCAAGATGTCATGCTGAGGTCTGTTGAGCGTCGCTTCGGGGATGCGTTGCCGGCATCACCGGTGGAGTGGCTGACTGATAATGGTTCGGCGTATCGAGCCCATGAGACCCGCGCGTTTGCACGAGAAATCGGGTTGGAGCCCAAAACGACTGCGGTGAGAAGCCCACAGAGCAACGGTATAGCGGAGTGCTTCGTGAAGACGATGAAGCGAGACTATATCGAGATGATGCCGAAACCAGATAGCCGAACAGCGGTAGGCAATTTGGCCATCGCGTTTGAGCATTATAACGAACACCACCCGCACAGCGCCTTGGGATACCGTTCACCTCGGGAATTTCTGCGCAGTCGGGTATCACAACCCTAAGCGGGAAAAAGTGTCTGGAACTATGGGGTCAAATCCACATTGTGATAGTGGGCTAGGGAAGGTGCGAATAAGCGGGGAAATTCTTCTCGGCTGACTCAGTCATTTCATTTCTTCATGTTTGAGCCGATTTTTTCTCCCGTAAATGCCTTGAATCAGCCTATTTAGACCGTTTCTTCGCCATTTAAGGCGTTATCCCCAGTTTTTAGTGAGATCTCTCCCACTGACGTATCATTTGGTCCGCCCGAAACAGGTTGGCCAGCGTGAATAACATCGCCAGTTGGTTATCGTT